>NZ_ALBR01000082.1:0-58404 GCF_002081505.1 Bacillus sp. CDB3
CAAGTCCAACTGGTGCAAGTTTCGCACTCACAATTGTTTCCTCACGATGATCAACGATTGTTATACCATTCTTCATCCCTTCAAAGGATACGTCGTTTCCTTCAAGCGAGTTCTTTTCTATGTTATATGATTTATACGGATCTAATAAAACAACTTCCTTTTCAGAACCTAGAATAACTTGTTTATTACCTAACATAGAAGCTGATTTATTATAATCCGACACTTTTATAACTTGTACATTACCATTCCCTATTAAATATCCTGTTAATATTTGTTCTCCCTCAATCTTTCCTTGCATAGAGAGCATAGCTACAGACGTTTCATTTTTGATTCCTAACTCATGTTTTTGAATTTCTTTTCTAACTTTCTTATCTAACTCCTTTCCAGTTGTTACATACTCATAACTAACTGGATTCATTAATGTCGCCGTTTTCTTCGCCCCATAATACATACTAGAACTAATTCCAATTGTACATAGTGTCACTGCACTTAATAAAGATAATAGCGCAAGCATCTTTACGTTTCCTTTTATTCTGAAGAACAATGAAGAAATCGATAAAATGTTCGTTCCATTCCAATATTTCGTTTTATCTCCCTTTATTTTATGGAGTGATTTCACTGTATACTGCTCGAATAGTAAAAACGTACCTTTTACAATACACCCAAAAATAAGTAGACCTGTAATAAAGATTGCTCCAAATCCAAAAGCTTGTGTGAGTAACGCAATTATATAACCTGTAATTAATAAAACAATCGCTCGTTTTGCCTTCTTACTTGAATACGTAGGTGCTTCTTCTTTCTGATTGTCACCGTACAATAATTCAACTAAACGATGCTCATAAATTAACTTTTTACTTTTCCATGATGCAATAAAGAAAATCGCACCTATCGCTATAAGGACTTCTACTATAGATAAAAATGAAATCGTAAATGTAAAAGTAAACGCACTTCCCATTAACTTCACAAGAAGCCCTGCACATATATTCGCTATAAATAAACCAGAAATAATACCTAATACACTTGCCGCAGCACCAACTAATAATGTTTCATAAAAGAGTAACTTAGCAATTTCCTCTTTACGAATTCCTAATAAACTGTATAACGCAATTTCTTTTTTCTTCTTTCGCAAAAAGAAGCTATTACAATAAAAAATAAATATCGTTAAAAAGATAATCAACAAAATTTGTGCAAACGTAAATGTCGTTTCCACTTTATCCGATTCTTTCAAAAGCGCTACTACACTTTCATTTCGTTTAATCGATACGAATGTAAAATAAATAATAATGCTGCCCACTAATGAAATAAAGTATAGAAAATAATCTTTCACATTTCGTTTTATACTACGTTTTGATACTTCTAAAAAATCCATCGTATACCTTCACCCGCTCTCGCATTTCTCTATACATGAAGTGTATACGAAATTACATTTCTTCCCCATCGATTTTCATTACATCTCTCTTACGATATTGTAATATAACAAAATAAAAAAGAACCTAGTCTCCTAGGCTCTTCACATCGTATGTTTAAATGTAAACAACTCTTCTTTCGACTGCACAGCAGGTTGTTCCTCTTCTACATTTGTTTTCTTTATCTCTCCACCTAACCTCACTTTCATCATCGCTTCTTCTATACTTTTTACAATCATATTTCCCGAAAAGATAGTAAGTCCAAAAAATGTAATTGGAACGAGGGGAATCCATGGATGCACTGTTAAAGATCGAAAGTATACCCCAATTAACCCTGACCATTCATGTGTGTAAGAATCTATTTCTTTTATCCCTCGAATCGGTCCACCAAACTGAACCGTCCCTCCAAAAAACACCTCAAGTAACCCTAAATGAAGTAAAATGGTCAAGGTTTGAGTAAACTGTTGAAGAAATACGAGTATAAACGTCATATAGAGATGTGGAAAAATATGCTTTATCACTACGTGTCTTCTTGATCCGCCTAATATGCGCGCAGCATCAATAAATTCTTCCGTTCTCAATTTACGAACTTCCTTCGCAACATACAGTGCAATAACTGGCATCACAAGCATTACAAGTAATACAACTTGAAACGAAGCCCTTTCAAAAAAAGTTGTTGTTTCCTCTCCACTTCCAAATAGATTCACAGATTGAAGAAAGAAATACGCAATCATAACTGTCGGAATAACTGTAAAACTATCAAAAAAAGACTCAATCTTAGAAAACCCTCTTTTTACATACGTTCCGAGTACAACACCGAAAAACACACCTATTACCATTCTAAGTGCCGCAATTAAAATAGATATACCAATCGTCCACTTCGCGCCTTCAATGACTAAATGTAAAAGGTCATATCCTTTCCGGTCTGTCCCGAGTAAAAATTGTAATGAAGGTGAAAACGGTGGTACTTCTGGATTTCCAGCCGCATCATATTGCAATGTAACTTTTTTAATCTGTCCATCATTCCATATCGTATTTCCGATGCTCAAAAGAACTAATATGAGAAGAAACCCAATGCTTATCCAAAATCTTTTATCGCGTTTTATATACGTCCACATATTATAGCCTCTCCTTCATCGCAGCTGGAATGAGATAATGAAACAATTTAAATAAAATAAAAATTGGAATATAAATAAGCAGTACACTAACAATGAAAACCTCAACCCTAATACCCTCATACGATTTCAAAAACATAAAAATACCACCCGTATTAAAAATCCATTCGATAATATATAAATTAGATAACATAAAAAAGATATTCGTTTTCGCAAAGAAAAGTGTACTAAGCAACACATTTCGTAAAATATGACGATTTAAAATATGAAAGCGACCGAGCCCTTTCGCCTTAGCAAATAGTACATAATCTTTTTCTAGCTCATTTTCAAAACGAAGCACTAACATTTTTACAAACAGAATCGTAGTCGGTATACTCAAACAAAATATTGGCAATCCTCTAATCGACTCGCCTCCAATTGCCGCAATTTGAAAAGGTAAAAAACCTGTTTGTTTAAAAAACCATATAACTAAAATTTGTGATCCTAAAATAAGAAGAATGTCTGGAATGGATTCTAGGAAGATGAGAAATGATTTAATGCGATGTTGTATACGCGGTGAACTACTCATAATCACATAAACAATACAAAATGCTACAAATAATGAAATGAAAAAAGCTGCTAAAAATATAACAATCGTTTCTTTATAATGGACAAACAACTGTGGAAATAAAAATTTATCTCCCACATATTTAAAATTGGAGATGTCCATTAAATTCACAAATATTCCCTTTAAACTCTTTATGTACGTTGATGCACGCAGCTCAAATCCATTAAATAACTTCGGCAGTGCCCCTAAACAAATAATACCCAAAATCGAAATAATAAATTGAATCGTCACTTCCATCCCATTCAGAAAAACTTTTTTGACCACGTTTTCCCTTCTCTCTATATGTAATCTACCCCCTAATTTTATTCTTAATTTTCTGAATTGTAAATATTTATAAAATAAAAAATCACTAGGTTATGATCCTAGTGATTCTTTATGCGCATGCCCTTCTCTTTTCGCAAACGGCATATACAAAATAAAACATCCCGTAAGCGCAGCTATTTCTAATGAAATAATATAGTAAGGATGCGGCCCTAACATATCGAGTAATGAAGCAGTTTCCGGCTTACGAGCTAAAAACATATAATTACCGCCTGTTTTGTAATTCACAAACGAAACAATTGGAATCAATATATTTAAAAATATCATCGTACGCTTAATAGATTGTAATGTCGGACGATATCCTTCCACCCATGTCATAAAGAGTGGTGCCCAAATGAGTAATACATGTGCAATGAAGAATTCTATAAAGCGAAAATGTGGAAAAGCATATTGCACGTTTGGCGTTAAAATGGCTTGTGATGCACCAATAATTCCTGTAAAAAACACAATCTCATATAATCGATAACTTTTCGTTACAATCATAATCGATGCTAACAATAAACTAATCGTACATAACTCAAATGGTAATGAGGTGGCTAGATCAAAGATCCCCGCTTTCCATTCCCACATATGGAGTCCAATTTCACTTCCAATAAATAAAAATGCAATCGCATATCGAACCGTTATATTCCACTCACTTTGCCGTAATACATCTTGGTATTGATACAGAAAAAATATCCCCAACAACATAATAAATAATATAAGGACGTGTTGCCTTGAGTATGGAATAAATGGTTTTAATGGATGCGCACTAAAATAAGCTTCCATCTTCCCTCCTCCTCTCTTTCATACAATATTATTGTAAGAAAGAAACGACGAGTCAATTCATTTGCTTACACTAGGACAAGCTCTACCTTACATTTACATATTCATACCTTACAAAACTGTAAGGTTATTGTAAGCTAAAACGATTTGTCAGATTCTTCACCTCTTTTATACTTAATGTAGATACTAAAACGAACGAAAAGGTGATAAATAGATGAAGAAGAAAAATAAAGTGTTAATTACTAGTGTAGTAGCAATCGGAATTGCAGCTGGATCATACTTTGCATTTGCTGGAGGCAGTTCAGAAGTAGCAATGGCATATAGCGGTTATAAAGTTACGGAAAAACAAATTGAAAACGCACAAAAATTTGGTGGCGAAGTTATTCCAAACGGAATTGAAACTATTTCATTCGATCCAACAAAAGGAACATATGAATTAGCTGTTAAAAAAGGCGATGAAGTGAAAAAAGGTCAGCTTCTGTTTAAATACAATGACCCTACTGCTAAACAAGGTGTAACAGAAGCAGAAATGCAAAAGAAAATCGCACAAAAAGAAGTAACGTTGTTCCAAAAACAAATTGATGCAGCGAAACAAAAATTACAAAAAGATAAAAATGCAGGCCTTCCTGCTGAAGCATTAAAAGCAGCAGAAGTTGAAGTGCAACAATTAGAATCACAAATTGAAATGAAAAAGTTTGAAGTTGAAAAAGCTGATGAAATGATTAAAGCAGCAAAAGAGAAAGTAAACACACTTTCTGTAACAAGCCCTGCTGATGGCGTAATTGATGATATCGTAAAAACTGCTGACGAAAAAACAGGTATGAGCGGAATTACTCTTCGTCACGCTGGTCAATTTAAAGTAAAAGGTCAACTTTCTGAATATGAGCTTGCTAGTATGAAAGTTGGGCAAGAAGTAACTGTTTCATCAAAAACAGTCGCTGGTAAGACTTGGACAGGAAAAGTAACGGAAATCGGTTCTACACCATTAAAGAGCATGGACGAAAATAAAACTGTTTCTAACTATCAATTCACTGTCACATTAGATAATAGTGAAGAATTACAAAACGGCTTCCACGTTTACGTAACAAGTAAATCTGGCGAAGCAACTGGTACAATTGTTCCGAAAAGCAGCATCGTGAAAAAAGGTGACAAAAATGTTGTCTTCGTTGTAAAAGATGGTAAAGCGAAAGAACAAGCGGTTACTGTTGAATTCGAGACAGATAGCGAAGCAAAAGTTTCTGGAGTGAAAAAAGGAGAGCAAATTATCTCTAAACCTGAAAAAGACTTAAAAGATGGTATGGAGGTTGTCGTTGAATGATTAACTTAAAAGGCATCACGAAATCCTTCCAAAATGGTGCAGAGTCCGTTCAAATATTACACGGAATTGACGTAACACTGAACCAAGGAGAATTTACTTCTATTATGGGACCATCTGGTTCTGGTAAATCAACTTTAATGAACATTATCGGTTGCTTAGATAAACCAACGACAGGTACGTATGAATTAGCCGGACAAAATATTTCAAACATGTCTGAAACCGAACTTGCACACGTTCGTAATAAAGAGATCGGGTTCATATTTCAAAACTTCATGTTATTACCGAGACTTACAGCACTTCAAAATGTTGAATTGCCTCTTATTTACGCTGGAGTTGATAAAAAAGAAAGACGTGAGCGCTCATTAGCAGCTTTAACAAAAGTAGGTTTAGCTGATCGTGCTACTCACTTACCGAACGAATTGTCAGGTGGACAAAAGCAGCGTGTCGCAGTCGCACGTGCAATTGTAAATAACCCAAAATTCATTTTAGCCGATGAACCGACGGGTGCACTTGATACGAAAACAAGTACACAAATTATGGACCTCTTTTACGAATTAAACAAACAAGGCTCAACAATCATTATGATTACCCACGATCGTGAAATCGGGGAAGCGGCAGCACGTCAAATTGTAATTCGTGACGGAAATATCGTCCAAGATTGGAGAGGTTAATTTTGAACACGAGTGAAAATATACGCATGGCCCTTTCCTCTATCTTTGCCCATAAAATGCGTTCTATATTAACAATGCTAGGTATTATTATTGGTATTAGCGCCATTATTACTATCATTTCAATGGGTGATGGTACAAATGCAAAGTTTAAAAAAGAGTTAGGCCAAGGAAAAGATACGGAAGTAACGATTTACTACAACAACCCTGATTATGGAACTGATAGTGCCAAAATTACAGCTGATATGTTAAAACGTCTTCAAACTGTGCCAGGCGTTAAAGATGTTTATCCAGATGTAAGTATGAAAGTAAAAGCATCTTCTGGTTCAAAGGATGTCTCTCTTAATTTAAAAGGTGGAACAGGCGCCTTCATGACAGATGCGAAAATAAAATTAGTTCACGGTCGTGAATTAAATGATAGTGAATTAAAGCAAGCAATCCCTGCTGTTATATTAAATGAAGAAGCTTTCAATAAATTATTTAATGGCTGGGAATCAAATTTATACACTGACATAAAAGGAAAGCCATATAAAGTAGTCGGTGTGTATGAAACGAAAAATGATTTCGGAATGGCTATGTCAGAAGGTTATACATCACTTGAAAACGCTCCTGTAATCTCAGGAGTAACTGAGTATGACTCTGTAAGATTAATATTAACTTCACCAGCAGAACGTAAAAGTGTAGAAAAACAAGCCGCTTCTGTTCTAAACGAAATGAAAGCTCCTAAATTTGAGCATAAATTCGAAGCTCAAGATATGGGTGAATTTACGAAGCAACTAGATGAATCAATCGGTATGATGAAAATGGTATTCGGTGGTATCGCTGCTATCTCCTTACTTGTTGGTGGTATCGGTGTAATGAACATCATGCTTGTATCTGTAACAGAACGTACACGTGAGATTGGTATTCGTAAAGCACTTGGTGCAACACGCGGTAAAGTATTAACGCAATTCTTAATCGAATCGTGTATTTTAACGGGACTCGGTGGTTTCATCGGATTCATGCTTGGTATCTTCTTCGCTTGGATCGTCTCAATCTTTGCTGGATGGCCACTCGTTATCTCAAAAGAACTTGGACTTCTTTCAGTAGGTATTTCAATGCTAATCGGTATTGCATTCGGACTACTACCAGCTAACAAAGCTGCAAAACTTGATCCAATTGAATGTTTACGATATGAATAAATAAAAAACGTAGGAGTGTAAACTCCTACGTTTTTTATTTTATTGAAAGCAAATTCAATTTTATCGCTGTTTTATTAAAAATCTGCGTCTCTAACTTCTACTATATAACTCTGAAGCAATTCGCGAACTAATTCATAACAATATCGTCCCTTTAAATCATGTTTCTTCTATTATATATGTTTCATGTTGCGATTACCTTTTTATCCTTGCAGCTTCCATTTCACATTACAACTATCCTGCAATCCTATTATTGCAAAAATACTATGTAATAACACAAATTCAAGGCGTAATTTTTTCCATACTACAACTTATTTTGTAACAATTATATCTCTATTTTATTAAAATTCACCCTATATATATGACTCCACACGCAAAAATATTATATTTTTATAACCATGTTGCGATTCAAACAGTTAAATACCCCCATTTTGTAATACCACCGAAACATTTAGGTAATATTACTGATACATTATTAATCTATCAGTAATTAAAATAGTGTTGATTTTATGAATCATATGTTATAATCCCCCGAAAACCGCAAAGAAAACGCTATCAGGATATTAATGGAATTATTACGGAATATTAACGCCTCATTACGAATGCTTTGTAGTTTTGTGTTTTCCGCAAATAAGAAAATAATGGTTGCTATAATGAGGTCAACGAAAAACAAATGCAATGGAGGCTATTATGAAAAAATTTATGGGTATAGCAACAGCAGCGGTTTTTGGTCTTGGGATTTTCACAACATCTGCTAAAGCAGAAACGATTGTAACAACTGATGTACTAAATGTACGAGAAAACCCAACTACTGAATCAAAAGTTGTCGGAAAGTTATTAGATGGATATAAAGTTAACGTTTTACATACAGAAAACGGATGGTCAAAAGTTCAATTAAATAGTGGTAAAGAAGCTTTCATAAGCGCTGACTACACTAAAGATACTTACTACGTAACAGCAAACGTATTAAACGTACGTGCTGGAGCAAATACAGATTCAGCGATTCTTGGTAAATTGAAAAAAGATGATGTAATCGAAACAACACACCAAGTACAAAATGATTGGATTCAATTTGAATATAACGGCCAAACAGCTTATGTACACGTTCCTTACTTAACAGGGAAAGCGCCAGTTAAAGTTCAGCCAGTAGTTAAAGCTGAAAAAGTAACTAACGTTCAAGATACAACTAAAGTTCGTGAAGCAGTTAAAGCCGGGGAATTAGCTGAAACTCAAGCAAAGGCTAAAGCTCAAGAAGCAACTAAAGCTCGCGAAGCAGCTGAAGCTCAAGCAGATGCTAAAGCTCAAGAAGCGGCTAAAGCTCGTGAAGCAGCTAAGGCTCAAGAAGCAGCTAAAGCTCAGGCAGAAGCTGAAGCTCAAGCAGATGCTAAAGCTCAAGAAGCGGCTAAAGCTCGTGAAGCAGCTAATGCTCAAGCAGATGCTGAAGCTCAAGCAGCGGCTAAAGCTCAAGAAGCAGCTAAAGCTCGTGAAGCGGCTAAAGCTCAAGCAGATGCTGAAGCTCGTGAAGCAGCTAAGGCTCAAGAAGCAGCTGAAGCTCGTGAAGCGGCTAAAGCTCAAGAGGCAGCTAAAGCTCGTGAAGCGGCTAAAGCTCAAAAACCAGCTACACAACAACCTGTTGCAAAAGAAACTGAAACAAGTGCACCATCTTCTTCTCGTGAGTTAAGAGTTGAAGCAACAGCTTACACAGCAGATCCACTTGAAAATGGTTACAAAGCAGGCGACCAAGTAAAATCAGCTATGGGTCATAACTTAACAGCTAATCCAAACATGAAACTAATTGCAGTTGATCCAAGTGTCATTCCATTAGGTTCAAAAGTATGGGTTGAAGGTTACGGAGTAGCAATCGCTGGTGATACTGGTGGAGCTATTAAAGGAAATAAAATCGACGTTTTAATGCCAGACAAAGGTTCATCAAGTAGCTGGGGACGCCAAACAGTTACAGTGAAAATTTTAAACTAAATCATAAAAAAAGAGTTAGTCTCTACTTTGAGGCTGACTCTTTTTTTATGATTCTTACATTCTTTCTTTCTCTTGAAAGTACGAAATAGAGTCTCGAAGCCACTTTCTCTCTGACATAAATAAATTTCCTCGTTTGTTATATACTTTATCAAGCGTCTTCAAAACCTCTTCTTGATCAGCGAACTGATGTAAGAAGCGAAGAGCAATAATGATCTCTGATTCATCAATAGGCTCTACTTCATTTTTACGTCTTCTGGCAACAACCTTATTCACACGTTCACAAATTGGCTTAATCGCCATTTCATCTCCATATGTATAAATAGCTCGAATGGCCTCATATTTCACCATGACATTTCTATCAGCTAAAGCATCAATATAAACTATTTGTAAGTCTGTTTTTCCGATTTCCGCTAAAGTCTCAATAGCCGCTGAACGAATATAAGCACTATCGCAGTGTAAAAGTTTCGTTAAAAGTAGAATTGATCGCTTTGTTCCAATCTCATATAAAGTAGCACATATATTTACAACATCATCTCGCTTCTCTTCCACTGTAAGTAACTTCAATAAAGCATCTTCTGCTTCCAACGATTTACATAACTTTAAAGCGATGACAGCAGAATAACGAACTCCACTATTTTTATGATATATGTAAGGAATAATTTTATGTGCATTGCTTGCTTCAGATAATTTACTTAAATCTATGAGCAGACTATCTAACACCACCCTGCTTTCTTCACTTTCTAACCGATCTATCAAATAATCTGCAATATACATCTCTTTAGTATTTATTGCAAGTTGTGTAATTAAAAAATATAGATTTGTTTTTATATGTGCTTTTCTTGCTTTCGTTACTTTCTCTTGTAAACAAGAAAAAAGCGATAAATCATTTAACCATCTCGCCTCTTCATATGCACATTGTCGAATACCTGCTTCCTCATCACCCATCCGCCTTAATAAATCATCTATATACTCTTCCATCTCCTTCTCTCCCGTCCAAATTAAATCTATCTCTTTGCATTCTATATACGATAGACTACTATTTCAACAGAAAAAAGAGGATGCCGTAGCATCCCCTCCTATCTTCCCTATTCCACACAAGTAAACTGCGTCCAAGCCCCTACATAATCTAGTAAGAACAACTCCTCTTCAGCAATTGTACCGACAATATTTTTCCGTTCATCTATCGGCATTTCTTTCAAGATGATTTGTAGTTCACCTTTATACTTACCAAATGAGTTGTTACCAATTACAACTTGACCTCTTTCCTGTAGTACACTTTCTCGAATTGGGAAATCGGCGTCTTTATACTTTTTACGTACTTCTGTAGAACGTACCATATACTCCGTTATGTCGCCGCGTCTTACGTGTAATTCTTGTAGTGTCGCTCTCTTCTCTACTTCAGTCGCTTCGTCTACAAATTGTACCTTTAGCTGTAACATGTAACGATTTAAGTTTCCTAGTTTCTCTAACTCTTCTTCACTCGCATAAGCATTTCCGATAATGACATCATCAATAAGCCCTGTCGCCCATAAATGTTTCGCTTGTACTTCAATTGGTAAATTACGATGTTGTTCCAGCGTACATAATCCGTCATTAATATCCCATGGACCAATGTTAGCAGCATGTGATGTAATAAATGCTGCACTGCGAATACCATGCTTTTTAAAACGTTCACTACAGCGAATGAAATAATCATACGGAAGACCAGTGAATTTTTGCGGATAAAAATTATGGCAACCAATTAAAGCCGCTTTATTCGCTTGATGCGAAAGGATATTTTCTAAATAGGCAATATCATTACTTACGTTTAGCTCAATTTTTAAACCGTACGGGTTGTTCGTCATTTTCGCTTCTGTTAATCCGTCAAATCCTACATCTAAACGAATACCATCTGCACCTAACTCTGCAAAGAATGATAGATCACTATAGCTAATACCAAGCTGATCAAACACAGCTGGTGCTACATCTAAAATGACTTCCATATTGTACTCTTTTGCATGATTAATAATTTCTTTAAATTCTGCTACAATTTCCTCTTTTGGACGATTCACAGACAGTAAACAAGTGAATATTCTTGAAAAGCCGTGACGTGCCGCTGCTGAAATATATGCCATATCTTTTTCTTTCGTTGAATGCTCTGGATAAAGAGAAATTCCTAATTTACGCTCCATGCTTTTGCATCTCCTTCACACGTTGTATTAATGCCATGCTTGTAAATCTATATTTTGCAGATAAACATGTCGCACATAAAATTGTCGGTACAATAATTACGTACGGCGAGTGTATACCTAACATTACATATGCACCCATTGAACAACCGATAAATAAAACTGAAACTAGTAATAACACTAATAAAGATTTACTTTGCACCCATTTCGAATAATGAGCAATGCATTGTCCGACCACGAATGTAATTAAGATGATAATTGCTCCGAGCATTCTGTTTTCTCCTCTCCTGCTAATTGTTGCTTCTCATACATTTTGAAGAATGGATAGTAAATAACGAATGAGATAACAAAGTTAACAAGTACAAGTACACCAGCCATAATTGTCCAGTCCGTACTAATAATAGCTGCAATTGGTGCTAACATCGTAAACGGCAGCTTCGCCATCATCATCGGAATCATACCTGAAACAACTGCGAAGTATGATACCGTCGTTGTAACTAACGGTGTAATAACGAATGGAATAATTAATATCGGGTTCATTACAATTGGTGCCCCGAAAATAATTGGTTCGTTAATATTGAATAATCCTGGTACGAATGATAATCTACCTAACTCTTTTAAGAACTTAGATTTAGAGAACATAAACATAATTACTAAAGCTAACGTTGAGCCTGATCCACCGATCCATACGAACCATTGAATAAATTGCTCTGTAAATAAGTTTGGTAACTGATGTGCATTTCCTGTAGCCGTGAATACTTCCATATTTTCAAGAATTGCTGAATCCCACATCGGACGAATGATTGGTCCTAAAATCGCTGGGCCATGTATACCGAACGACCAGAAGAACACGATTAAGAATACTGTTAATAAACCGCCGAATAAATTATTTCCTACTAATACTGATTTTAATGGTGCGATTAAATATGTGATTGTTGTGTTTACATCAAATTTCAAACCGTAACGAATACCCCAGAATAAAAGAATAACTACTAGAGTTGGAATTAATGCTGCAAACGAGTTTGCAACTGCTGGTGGTACACTATCTGGTAATTTAATCGAGATATTATGCTTAATCATAAAGTGATAAATTTCTACTGCAATTAATGCTGTAACAATTGCTCCGAATAAAGAAGTTGCACTTAATGTTCCTACTGAAATATATCTACCTGCATCAATAACACCTGGTACAGCTTTTGTTATTTGAATTGGTTCAACTGATGCTAGTAAAAAGGCGAGTACAGATAATAATCCTGCACTTAATTGATTGAGCTGATAAAAGTTCGCGAGTGAAGCCCCTACCCCAAACGCTGCGTATAACGCCATTAAGCCTACTGTAAATCGGAATGGAATATCTAAAATATGACGAAACGGTGCAATCCATTCCATATATGCATCAATTGGTAAATTTAAAAAGATAACGAAAAATGATCCGACAATCGTTAACGGTAACGTAGAAATAACTCCGTTTCGAATTGCTAATAAATGTCGTTGCCCCGCAATCTTTTGCGTTGTCGGCATAATCTTCTGTTCCATAAAACTCATAAAACCATTCATCGATAACCCTCCCTATGTTCAATGTGGCGAAATTAAAAAGTTATAACATTATAATGTTTATATTTAAAAAAATATAATTACGCTAAAACTAATTGTTCTGCTTGCTTAAGTACTTTCAAACCATCACACATGCCATAATCTCGTTGTTCTATAATTGCAACTGGTATATCGTATGATTTCGCAAGAAACTCTACTGCTGGAAACAAATACTTCACCTGTGGTCCAATTAAAACAACATCAGCATTTTTTATTTCCAGTTTCACAAGTTCTGAATCGATTGCTTTAATTTTATAATCCTTCCCTTGTTTCTTTGCCTCTTCTTGCATTTTTCTTACAACCATACTCGTTGACATACCTGCCGCGCAACATAATAAAATGTACATATTACACTGTCACTTTCTCTTCCACTCGTTTATGAAGAGTGATAAATTCCTCAGCAAGTTCTTTCACTGTAATAGCATTCATTAAATGATCTTGTGCATGCACTAATAATAAACTTATTTCTGAATGATTGCCTCTTGCTTCTTCTTGAATTAAATCCGTTTGAATACGATGAGCTGATGATATTTCCTCACTAGCAAGTTCCATCTTTTCATTCGCATTCTCAAAATCTCCTTGTCTTGCAAAAGCGATTGCTTCAAGTGCCGCGCTTCTCGCGTTGCCACCATGTAAAATTAACGCAAATGGAGTTTGCATATCAGTCATTTAAAATTCCCCCCAAGCTATGTTTTTTCTATATTTTTATCTTATTATGAAAACGCATACAATTAAACATAAAAAACTTCCGTTGTGTAACGGAAGTTTTTATATACTTTTCTTATAAAGATAATAATATCTCTTGGAATTCTGCAATTACTTCAGCCTGAGTTAATTTCTCTATCGTATTTTGACTAGACATAATATCGTATAAAAAATCATAAAGCTTTTGTAAATCTTCATTATTATTGCGCTTTACACTAAATAAAATAATAACTTGTACTTTCTTATCTCCCCAGTCAACTGCTTTATTAAGTGTACAAAACATCAAAAATGTTTTCTCACTTAATAACTGCATCGGATGCGGAATCGCAACTAAATTTCCAACCGCTGTCGGAGATGTATTCTCTCTTTCCATAACAGAAGCATAAAAGTTTGCAGGTACATAACCTTTCAAAGCAGCTTTCTCACATAAAAACTGAATAACCTCTTCTTTTGTAGAGGCACTACGATTTAAGAAGATCAAGTCTTCCTTAATATATTGCTGCACACTAGTATTCACATGCGTAAATAACTGCTGACCAATCGATTTAATCTCTTTATCATCAAATATTGAATTCACTTTTATAACTGGCACAGGCAAACCACTCGGTATATGAATCGTACTGATAATACAATCTATTTTATCTTTGTACAGTTCTTCTACCTTCAATTGATAATAGCCTGTAATTCCTACAATCTCTAATTTATCTCGGAACTGTGATAGAATTTTATATTTTAATAGCTGTGCACTCCCTTGGCCAGTCGCACAAACTAATAAGCATCTTTTCTTTTGATTCTTTTCTTGCAAACGACTCATCGCTCCACCGAAGTGAATAGCAATATAACCAATTTCACTTTCTGGAATCGAGTCACCTGTATACTCACCAATTATATCTCCAACGAGAACTGCAATTTCAAATGCATATGGATAATTCTTTTTCACTTCTGCCAAAAGAGGATTTCTCGTATTTAATTTATATTTCAAACGGTTTAATAACGTTTTTAAATGAACACCCAATCCAAATAATAATTCTTCATCATAATAAAAAATAAGATTCCGTTCTTCCGCTACTTTAAAAAGAATATGTTGCATGAATGCATATATCTCTTTTCCTAATAGCTCTTCTACATTTTCATAGCGATCTTTCGCTGTAACAGCAGTACTTAATAAATGCATCGTCACATATAAAACTTCTTCTTCTGGAAATTGAAGTTCCAGCTCTTCCTCTAAATTCCCTAAAATCTGTTTCGCAATTTTATATTCTTTCTTTATTATAAGTTCAGATTCCTCCACATGCAGTGCTTGAATGTAATGACTATCCCTACATCTCTTTAACGCAATTGCAATATGAATTGATAAATTATCAATCCCTATATCTGATAAATATATCGTTCCTCCCTCGATGTATTTTAGTATAACTGAGCGGATGAGAGAAATATGAGGTAACGATAAATATGTGTCAGTCTGCTCAAATTGCTCATGAAACGGGGTATGGTCATAACGTGGTAAACCATATTGTGATAAACAAGAACGAATATTAAATTCCTCTCCCACAATACGTATACCATAATATGGTCTTTTTTCAATTTGTAACTCATAACGACTACAAATATCCGTAACATCTTTCATAATTAAATTTACAGTTGATTTACTCACATAGATCTCTTCCGCTAATTGCGAAAGCTTCACATACTCATCTGTCGTTAAAATACGTTGTAAAATATACGCTACTCTTTCTTCATAAGAAGTTGGGATCTTTTCCACCTGTTTTTGAAATAGACTCACGCAAAGCTCTTCAAATTTCTTCGTTTGTATAATTTCTAATTCGTACCCAGTCCCTCTTTGCGATTCGATTTTCGCTCCGTTTTCTTCTAATATATCATTTAATAATTTTATATCCTTTTGAATCGTCTTCGTTGATACATGTAAACGGCTCGCTAAAAAAGCTCGATTTAACATCGATTTCTCTTCTAAAAACTCCTCTAAAATAGAAATTAATCGCTGATGCACTTTTGTCATAGCTCTTCCTCTCGCTCTTTATATAAAAGGGAAAAAGCCACTGAAATCAGTAGTTTTTTCCCTTTTATCCCCGATTAATGAAGGCTAATAATCAGTGGGATGAACTACATTCCCACTGATTAAAGCTTCACTTTATCCCGTTCTCATTATTTCTTTAGTGTAAATCCAAATTTATCCCAAGCTTGTAAATAATCTAATAAGAAAATTTCTTCCTCTACAATTCGGCCAACTACATTTGTTTTTCCTGTATTCACCATATCTTTTAAAGCAATTTGTAATTCACCTTTATATTGACCATACTGTTCATTATCAATTAAAAGATCACCACGCTTAATTTCGCGAGTATTATGCGGTTTGAACTCTTCTTTTTTATATTTCACACGACTTTGTGTAGAGCGAATCATATATTCAGATACATCTCCGCGATAAAAATGTGGTTCGTCTAACACAATAATTCTTTCTAATTCTGTTGTTGTATCATATAGTCCTATATCAAATGTTTGTTTCTCTTTATTTAATGCACCTAGTGCTTGTAATTCTTCTTCCGAAGCATAAGCGTTCGCAATAATAACATCATCAATTAATTCTGTCGCAAATAGATGCTTCGCTTGTGTTGTCATCGGTAATTCACGGTGCTGCTCTAACGTACATAAGCCTTCCGTTACTGGCCAAGGCCCATATGTTGCATCGAATGATGAAATAAAAGCAGCGGTTCTCATACCGTAATCTTTAAATTGTTTCGAGCATTTAATGAAATGATCGTATGATAATCCTGAATAACGGTGTGGATAGAAATTATGACAGCCAATTAAATTTTCACGATTTGGTCTATGACTCATAATGTTATCTACATACTTCGTACCGTTACTCATATTAATCTCAATTTTTAAGCCATATGGATTGTACGTCATAATTGATTCTTCTAAACCTGAGAACCCAACATCTAAACGAATACCATAAGCACCTAGTTCATGGAAGAACGATAAATCATTATACGAAATACCTAGTTGTTCAAACACAGCTGGACTAATATCAACTAATACTTGGAACCCTAATGCATTTGCATGAGAGATCGTTTCCTTAAACTCTTCTATAATTTTCTCTTTTTCGCCATCTACAGATAATAAACATGTGAATACACGTGTAAATCCGTATTTACTTGCTAATGTTACATACTCCTTATCTTTCTCCACTGTCGAATGTTCTGGATAAATAGAAATACCTAATCGTCTCATATGTACACGCCTCTTTCTTCATCATATTGTAAACCTTTTCAAATATGTGCAGTGAAAAAGTATGTATCCCCTTCTCGTCCACCGTCATTTGAATCCGCTTTCTTTAAAGAAAAAACAATTTCTATCATTCATAACAACTACTAGTCTATACATCTATACTTTACATCTTTTTTTCATAGTTGTGTAGCTTTTACACAAATTTGTCAGTTTTTCATCTTAAAAATTGTTATCCGCTTTCAAGACACCTTCCTTGACTGTTATGTTGACCAATACATATACTCGAAAGAACAGAGATAAATTTTATATAGGGGGATGAATATATGGGAGAAGCGATACTCGTAAAACGAAAACCGTTATGGACAAAAGAGTTTGTTGCACTAATTCTAGCAAACTTATGTATGTTTTTAGGGTTTCAAATGTTAATTCCAACTTTACCTGTTTATGTGAAAGAAATTGGTGGCACAAGTTCCAATATCGGATTTGTTGTCGGCATGTTTACCGTTGCGGCACTTTTTGTTAGACCGCTAACTGGAAACGCCTTGCAAAAATTCAATAAAAAAATCATTTTAATGATCGGTACCGCGATTTGTTTACTCGCTATGGGCAGTTATCTTTTCGCTTCAACCGTTTTCCTATTGCTTGCCGTTCGTATTTTACACGGAGCTGGCTTTGGTATTACAACGACTACATATGGAACTGTCGTTTCAGACTTAATTCCGCAAGCTCGCCGCGGTGAAGGCATGGGTTATTTCGGTCTTTCTGGAACTATTGCCATGGCGCTCGGTCCGCTTATCGGACTTTGGCTTATGCAAACATATAACTTCACGATTCTTTTTTTATGCGCACTTTCATGCACAATAGTTTCATTAATATTGACGAAACTACTTCAAATCAAAAAATCGCCGCAACCACCACAGCAAACATCTGGTACCTTTCTCGATGGATTTATTGAGCGCAAAGCTTTACTTCCTTCATTATTAATATTATGTATTACATTAATGTACGGGGGAATTGGGAGCTTTATCACATTATTTGCTACGGAAGTCGGGATTGCTGACATTAGTCTCTTCTTTTTATTTAATGCGCTTGCAATCGCTGTAACCCGCCCGTTTTCTGGAAAATTATATGATGCGAAAGGCCATACATTTGTCATCATTCCAGGAGTTATTATTACGTTTACAGGTATTATCTTGCTGTCGTATACAACTACAATTCCGAGCTTAATTATTGCCGCAGCGTGTTATGGAAGTGGTTTCGGTGCCATTCAACCAGCACTACAAGCGTGGATGATTGACCGAGTAGCACCACACAGACGAGGAGTAGCAACAGCAACATTCTTCTCAGCATTTGATCTTGGAATTGGTGCTGGAGCGATTATTTTTGGATTCATTGCACACTTTACTAACTATGCAACTGTATATCGATATTCCTCTTTATTACTTATTGCTTTCTTGTTCATTTATATTACAAGTATAAGAAAACAAAAGCATGGAGATAAAACTAAAGAAAAAGCTGCTGGATAATTTAGTGGCTTTTTTCAACTCACAATAACCTCATACTAATCAATACACGTTAAACATTCCCCATTTTTCGATGGTATAAAACTACATGCATTTCCCTACATATTTTTTTAACTTTCATCAAAAAATATACGATGAACTCGCAGACGCTTTTTTTCATATGTAATCGAACAATATTATTCTAAAAAGTGTGACTTCTTTACAAAAATACCATTCACAAAAGTTAAAAACCAATAAAATACAGGTGTTTCTTTAAAGATTTGTAAACTTTTCATCCCTTTGTAAATTTAGTGTAAATTTTACTAATAAACCGTTTACAGTGTCTCTAGGTTTAGTTAATAATTACATCGTACATGAAATTTAAGGAGTGGAATGCGTGGAATACAATATTCAAGATATGATCTTCCAGTTCATTGGTGGATTAGGTATTTTCTTATTCGGGATTAAATACATGGGCGATGGACTGCAACAAGCAGCTGGAGATCGTCTTCGCGATATTCTAGATCGTTTTACAACAAACCCTCTTATGGGTGTACTAGCGGGTATGTTAGTTACAGTATTAATTCAATCAAGTTCAGGAACAACCGCTTTAACAGTCGGACTTGTAAGTGCCGGATTTATGACATTAAGACAAGCAATTGGTGTTATTATGGGTGCGAACATCGGAACGACAGTTACTGCATTTATTATCGGGATTAAAATCGGAGAATACGCTCTCCCAATTATGGCAGTTGGGGCGATCTTACTATTCTTCTTTAAAAATAAAAAAGTACATTCTTTAGGTCAAGTAATATTCGGTTTTGGTATGTTATTCTTCGGTTTAGAATTAATGAGCTCAGGTATGAAACCTCTTCGCTCTTTAGAGTCATTCCAAGAGTTAATGGTTAGCATGAGTGACAATCCAATTTTAGGAATTATTGTCGGTACAGTGTTCACTTTAATTGTACAAAGCTCAAGCGCAACAATCGGTATTTTACAAGAACTATTCGGTCAAGGTGCAATCGATTTACAAGCTTCTCTTCCTGTATTGTTCGGTGATAACATCGGTACAACAATTACAGCAGTATTAGCAGCAATCGGTACTTCAATTGCAGCAAGACGTGCAGCATTAGTTCACGTTATCTTTAATATTATCGGTACCATTATCTTTACAATTTTATTAGTACCGTTTACAAGTTTAATCCAGTATTTCCAAACGTCATTAAACTTAAATCCAGAAATGACAATTGCATTTGCACATGGAACATTTAACGTAACAAATACAATCATTCAGTTCCCATTTATTGCAGTATTAGCATGGATTGTAACAAAAATCATTCGTGGTGAAGATTCATCTATTAACTTCAAACCGCAACATTTAAATCCAATCTTTATTGAGCAATCTCCAGCTATCGCTTTAACTGAAGCTCAAAAAGAGATTGTGCGTATGGCTGAATTTTCATTACACGGATTAAAAGAAGCGAATCAATATTTAAATACACAAGACAAAAAGCACGAAAACATGGCTACTCAATTAGAAGGAGCTATTAACAATTTAGATAAAAAAATTACCGAGTATTTAGTGTTACTATCAGAAAAGCCGCTCTCACCTGCAGATTCTGAAAAACATTCCGTTTTAGCTGGTGTTGTTGGAGATATTGAACGTGTCGGTGATCATGTAGAAAACCTTGTAGAACTTGTAGATTTCCAAATTTCAAACCGCGTTTCACTATCAGATGAAGCACTAGCTGAACTAAATGAAATGCTTGAATTAACAATTTCGACATTACAAGACGCAGTCGAAGCTTTAACAAACTTCGATACTGAATTAGCTCAAACAGTTATTGCGAAAGAACGTAAAATTGACCAAATGGAGCGTGTTCTTCGTAAACGTCACGTATTACGTCTGAACGAACGTAGCTGTTCAGGGGATGCAAGCATCATTTTCGTTGATATGGTAAGTAACTTAGAGCGTATCGGTGATCACGCTGTAAATATTGCTGACGGTGTTTTAGGTGAGCAAGGTAAACTAGCAGTAAAACAATCATTATAATTACAAAAAGAGACGCTAATGTAAGCGTCTCTTTTTTATTTCATATTTACAACCGTTCTTCCTTTTAACTTTCCTTGCAGTATAAGCGCAAACTTCTCATCTAATTTTTCTAATGTACATTCTTCTGTATAAGATAATAGCTCTAAGTTTTTCCAATCGGTCGCTAACAATGCCCACACTTCTCTTCTCATGTCTACTGGACATTGCACTGAATCTATTCCTAAAAGGCTAATACCTCGTAATATGAATGGGTATACCGTTGTATTTAACTCATGTCCCGCTACATTACCACACGTCGTTACACAACCTCCATACTTAACTACCTTTAAAGAACTTTCTAACATGTTCCCACCGGCTGTATCGATAACACCTGCGTATACACTCTTCAACATCGGTTTCCCAGACTTATCATTCAATTCTTCACGATGAATAGCTTTTTTCGCTCCTAGACGTAGCAGCATCTGTTCCTCTTCCATTTTCCCAGTTGATCCTACTACGTTATATCCTAGCTTCGCTAAAATGCTAACTGCTACACTGCCTACTCCGCCCGTAGCACCCGTTACTAAAACATCTCCCATATTAGGCGTAATTCCCGCTCTAATGAGCTTATATACCGATAAGGCAGCTGTAAAACCGGCTGTCCCGTACATCATACTTTCCTTCAAAGACATTCCTTCTGGTAAAGGAACGACCCAAGATGATGGCACGCGAATATATTCTCCGAAACCACCAGAAGTATTCATACCTAAATCATATCCAGTTACAATAACTTGATCGCCTTCTTGAAAGGCGTTATTCTCACTACTAACTACCTCTCCCGCTGCATCTATGCCTGGTGTATGAGGGTATGTTCTCGTTACACCTTTGTTACCAGTAGCTGAAAGGGCATCTTTATAATTTAATGAAGAGTAATGAACCCGTATCAGCACATCTCCTTCAGGTAAAGTATTAATTTCTCTCTCAACAATCTTTCTTTCAAATTGATTATTTTCTCTTTCGTTCACGACAATTGCTCGGAATGATGTATTATTCATTATGCTCTCTCCTTCATCCGTAAAATCTTTCTTTATTATATAAGAAGTACATATACAGCTAATCACATCTTCTTGGCTATATTTCAACAAATCTTACTTCTCTATCACTTTCTCACAATACATATTTTCATTTCTACTAAAACAACTTATACTTATTCTACATCTCAAAAATAAAATATAGAAAATCTGACTTTTTATAAATAAATTGAATTTTTACGAAATGTAAATGATTTGTAATGTTTTTTTTCGCTAAATTTCATTATAATAAGTGGATATGAGTGTCGTATTTCAATCCAAATGAAGGAGTACAAGAAATGGAGCAAAACCCATCTTTACAAGAAAATACACGAACTAAACCGAAAAATAGTAAGAAAAAACAAAAATTATTATAAGCGTTATTCTATTAGTTTTAATAATAGGTGGCGGTTATACATGGTTTTTAGTAAATAAAGCATCTTCTGCTGTTCGAAACGCCGCTCACGATTTAGCACGCGGTGATAAGTCTGATTTACGTGCTAAAGCTGTAAAACCTATTACAAACAATGTATCTGTCTTAATCATGGGTGTTGATGAAAGTGATGTCCGTGGGAAAGAATACGGTGAAGCTATAAGAACGGATGCACTATTACTTGCAACTTTTAATAAAGATAGCAAAACTGTTAAACTATTAAGTATTCCACGTGACACATATACTTATATTCCAGTAGAAAAGAAAAAAGATAAAATTACACACGCTCATGCATTCGGTTCTGCTAAAAACGGAAAAGATGGTGGACCACAAGCAAGTATCGATGCAGTTGAAAAATTAATGAATGTTCCTGTCGATTACTTTGTAAAATTTAACTTTAAATCATTTATAAAAATCGTCGATGACTTAGGCGGTATTGAAGTTGATGTACCAGTTGAATTTACTGAGCAAGATAGCAATGATAATGCTGAGGCCATTCACCTGAAAAAAGGTGTTCAAAAGTTAAATGGCGAAGAGGCTCTTGCTCTTGCTAGAACACGACACATTGATAGTGATGCGATGCGTGGACAACGTCAGCAACTCGTTATTGAAGCAATTTTAAAGAAACTAACAAGCGCTGGGTCTGTAACAAAAGTTGGAAACATCATTGATGATATTAACGGACAATTCGTTACAAACTTAACATTCGATGACATGCTTTCATTCTATAAATATGGATCGGATTCGGAAATTGAGAAATTACAACTTCAAGGTGACGACTGTTACATGGCAAAAGGTGATGATACATGTAGTAAATCTCCTGGTGGTGGCCGAACTTACTACTACAATCCAGATAAAAAAGACTTAGCTAATGTTACAAACGAACTTCGTAGTCACCTTGGGCTACCTGCATATACAAAATCTGACTCTGACTCTGATTCTGATTCGAAAAAACAAATTCAGAGAAAACGAAAGAATCTACATCCGATTCGAAAAAAACAAACTCAGAGAGAACGAAAGAATCTGACTCTGAGGATACAAACAAACATGAATCAAGTAACAATAAACATAATGATAATAGCAGTGAAGATACAGAAAAATCGTCTAATAACAATGAATAAAGTGAAGCAGTGCTCTATGGAGGTAGAGCACTGCTTCTTTTTAATGCTTTCAAAATAAAAAATCAGAACTTTCCAACTATCTTTTTTAATATTTTTAAATTATAATAAATAATAGTAATCTATTCCAATTATCAGGGGGCTCACACATATGAAAGCTGCAGTAAAACATAACATTTCAGATTTTAAAGAGTACTTAAAATCAAACGATATATATATGGAAGAAAATATAGATGAAAATGATGGTTCTGTACATTTCTCAGTAGGACTAGAAACAGAAGCTGGCGCAAAAATTCAACTTATCGCTGCTTTCGACAACGAAAATCCTACTGTGGATATATACTGCTTCAATGTTGCTCACGTACCTGATTCAACAAATGACATTTTACATGTCATCAATGAATTAAACACATCTTACCGATTTGCAAAATTCACGCTAAATAAGCAAAATGCAATTGATATTTCAACATCTCTTGCATTCTCAGAACCAAACTTTAATCCAGCACTTGTCTTTGAACATACGAGAATGCTATATAAATTAGCAAATGACGAATATAAAAACTTAATGAAAGTTATTTGGGCATAAATAAAAGGATGGGCTGCAAGCAGCACCATCCTTCTTTATTCATATCATATCGATCCACATCTTTATAGCGGTGCCTACAATTAAAATAGACAATACATATTGTAAAAATTTTTGATTCACTCTCTTCCCTACTCTCACCCCAAGAGGAGCTGCAAATAAACTTGCTGTCGCAACGATAAGAGCTGGAATAACAACTATTTGTCCAGTAATCACTTTCCCCGTCGTAATCCCTACCGAGGAAATAAACGTAATAGCAATAGATGTTGCTATCGTCGTACGTATTGGTAGTTTTAAAACAACTAGCATAATCGGGACTAAAAGAAATGCACCACCAGCCCCAATAATGCCGGAAACACTTCCTACAATAAACGCTAACATACTTGCTAACCATTTATTATAATTAACTGCTCTGCTATTATTTTTCTTCGGTACAAACATCATAATAGCCGCAATAGTAGCTAGTAATGTGTAAACAATGTTTACAGTATGCTCATTTAATAAATTCGCGCTAAAGCTACCTACAAAGCTTCCTATTAATATACTAGCCCCCATATACACAACTAAAGTTTTATCCATATCATTACTTTTCCTGTACGCCCACGCGCCTGCAAAAGTTGCAAAGAACACTTGAATCGCTGTAATACCACTCACTTCATGTGACGTATAGCCAGTAAATCCTAGCAATACTGGAATGTATAAGATCATCGGATAATTAATGATTGCACCGCCAATTCCAACCATCCCTGATATGAATGACCCTATAAACCCAATAATAAATAGTAGTAATGTTAAACTCATATTGTACCCCTCGCCTTCTAAAAAGAAGGTAATTTAAATAAATAAATTTACATTTCCATCCGAAGCATCTGCTAAATATGCTCCTACCCCAGCAAACTCTACCCCTTCCATAATCTCTTCCTCTTTTAACCCTAATAAATCTACTGTCATTTGACAAGCTACAAGTTTAACTCCTTGTTCTTTCGCTAAATCAATTAAATCCGGCAAAGGCATTGCATTATGTTTTTTCATAATGCCTTTAATCATCTTTGGCCCCATGCCAGCAAAATTCATTTTGGATAATCCCATCTTATCGGCGCCGCGCGGCATCATTTTTCCAAACACTTTCTCTATAAAGGTCTTCTTTACTTTCACATGTTCATCTTTCCTAAGAGCATTTAAACCCCAGAAAGTATGAAAAATAGTCACCTCTTGATCATACGCCGCTGCGCCATTTGCAATAATATAAGCTGCCATCGCTTTATCATAATCTCCACTAAATAAAACAATCGTCGTTTTCTTCTGTTGTTCCATGTTGTTCTCCCTCCAATTACCTATAGGGGTATTTGATTGTCTATAAAAAGGCTCAAATCGTTTATCTTCGTACTATACGACTTTACCTTCCCAAGCTAACATACCACCTACCATATTGATCGCTCGAAAACCGTAGCTCTCTAAAAACTGAACTGCTCTTGCACTTCTTCCTCCTGAGCGACAAACGATAATATATTCCTGATTTTTATTTAGCTCCTGCATACGAAATTCTAATAGTCCTAGCGGAATATTACATGCTTCTAGAATTTTCCCTTCGGCTACTTCTTCTACTTCACGTACATCTACGATATTTACTGCTTCTTTACGTAATAATTTTTCTTCTAATTCTTTTGCAGTCATTTCTTTCATATTTCCCGTCTCCTTCTTAATTACAAGCATTCATACCACCTGAAACATTGATAACGCGCTGAAACCCTAATTTTTTTAATACTTTTGCTGCTTGCTTACTTCTCATCCCGCTCTGACAAATAACGATTATTTCCTTATTTTTATCTAACTGATTTGCCTTACTAGCTAATTCATTTAGCGGGATATTCTGAAATCCTTTCATATGATTTCCTCTATATTCACCTAATGTACGAACATCGATAAATTGTTTCCCCTTTTTCCCCACTATACTCTTTAATTCTTTTCCATTTATATTTTGAACACCTTTCACCGGTAAAAAACGTGAAATAATAAACGATGCAGCAAGTACAATGAAAAGCGTACTTAATATTGTGTTCATATAACTCCCCCTCTACATTTATAAAATTATTTCTTTCTACGCCTTCTTAATCCAAAACTTCAGTACATCGCTTTCTTCTGCATGCTTTACGATGTCATGACCAGTTTTGTTTGCCCACGCTGGAATATCCTTAATTGACCCTTTATCCGTTACATGTACTTCTAACACTTCTCCAGATTGTAAAGTATCCATCGCTCTTTTCGTTCTTACAATCGGCATCGGACATGCTAAACCTTTCGCATCTAATACTTGTTTTACATTCATCATCTATTCCTCCAGTTTGTTATTTTATAATGAATCATGAACTGCACAACGATTTGGGCCAATCTCCATTTCACGCTCTTCTTCCACACTCGGATAAATCTTACCCATATTCGTTTGACGAATTTCTTCATAAGCATTCGGCTGAGGCGGTAAGTTCTCTGTCACAGTTTTACGAAACTCTACCTCATCAACAATATTTAACCCTACATTCTCCTTAAATAAATCTTGTAAATACGCACTCACAATGCCTCTGTCGTCCATTTCACTTATTTTTGAATAATGAGCCGGTAAAACAATTAAATCTTGAGATAATTCCTTATAACGTTTATATAAAGTATTTCGTAAATCCCCTACCCAGTCTTCCGCCTTCCCAGCAAGATCTGGACGCCCGATTGAATCTACAAATAAAATATCGCCTGATAATAAATACGTCCCATCAATAATAAATGATGTACTTCCAATCGTATGCCCTGGTGAGTATAGCGCATCAATATGAATTAGGGTACCCCCCACCGTAATAACAGTACTTTCTACAAGCGGTTCGTAAGAGAAAACCACTTCCTCCGCATCTTTTGGAGGTAACCAATACGTACCGCCTACTTTTTCAGCTAACTTACGCCCACCAGAAATATGATCTGCATGTAGATGTGTATCCATTACGTTAGTAATAGTAGCCCCGTGCTCTTTTGCAAAATCTTCGTATGCTTCAATTGTTCTCACCGCATCAATAACTGCCGCTTCACCGTTTGAAACGACCATATAAGATAAACACCCTTTTCCAAGACGGTTAAATTGATATATACTCCCTCCGCCCTGCACATCTCCTACTTTTAACGGCTTTACATATTCACTCCAAGCTTTCATACCACCGGCTAAATAGTAAATATTATTGAAACCCGCATCCAACAATTGTTCTGCAACAAACTGCGAAGAACCTTCTTTCGCACATACGACTAAAATCTCTTTCTCCCTCGGTAATTCATCTACAATATGATCTACACCATCTAACAAGTCAAAATACGGCTTATTAATAGAAGAAATTTGTTTCCCTTCAATTTTCCAATCTTCATAATCCGTCTCATTACGAACATCTAAAATAAACAACTCTCCGAATAAAACTTTCTCTGCAACATCTTTTGCTTGTAACATCTTAACGTCCATCCAATTACCCCCATAGGTATATTTATATTTAAAAAATTTTACTTTTCCATATTCCCTTGCCACTCTAACATACCTGGAATGACATTTTTCACATTTGAATAGCCTTTTTCTTTCAACATTTGGCAAGCTACATCACTGCGGTTACCTGTTCGGCAAATAACATATATTTGCTTCGTCTGATCTAACGCTGCACTGTCTAATTCGCCTAACGGCACCGACATGGCTGATGGAATATGACCAAAAGCAAACTCCGCTGCTTCGCGAACATCTAATACGATGCACTCTTCCTCGCGAGACAATATAGACTGTAATTCCGTATTCGTAATTGTATGAGGATATTTCACAACTTCATTCACTTCATGCTCGTGTGCTTTCCTCACATAATGCATCAGTATGTCACCTTCGTGTTTCGTCCCGATATATTGATGCCCTACTTTACTCGCCCAACTTTGTATATCTATCGTAGATCCTTTATCTGTTGCCTCAATTTCAATCACTTGCCCCGATATCAATCCTTCCATCGCCTTCTTCGTCTTCACAATCGGCATCGGACAAGCCAATCCCTTACAATCTAAACTCATATCCACTTTTATACTCATAGTCGATTCCTCCACAATTCATATACATATACCTGTAGGGGTATATTAAAACGTTTTTGAAAATCTGTCAACACTTATGTTTGACAGATTATCGGCTTTTTACAAGTAATTGAACAGCTTCTTTAATTAACTCTTCATTTGAACCATTGCCACTTTCAAACTGCTCACGTAAACACTGCTCTAAATTTGTTCCAACAACAAGTCCAATTGTACGATCAAGTGCAGAACGAGATGCCGTTAACTGTGTAATAACCTCTCGGCAATCTTTTCCTTCTTCCATCATACGAAGCACACCACGAACTTGACCTTCAATACGTTTCAATCTATTTTTCATGTCTTGATTATATTCCATTCTATAATCACCTCATTACCATTATGTCACCATTTATAACTTATGACAATATATTATACCCTATAGGGTATTTTGTAAACCCCTATTTTTATTTTTCATCTTACATGTTCGCAAAACAAAAAGTGAAACCTTAATCCATAGGGGTTCATCCTCCACCAAATTTTGAAGTGAAAGATGAACAAATATCAATATACAATCCGGTCTGGTAATACTGTTCCGTATAGTTTAAAGCCACCATCTACATTTTTTACCTTATATCCTTTTTCCATTAACATACGTGCTGCAACATATCCCCTCATACCAAGTTGACAAGTAATATATATTTCTTTATCTAATGGTACTTCATCCAAGCGATCACGTAATTCATCTAATGGAATATTAATAGAACCTTTAATCATTCCTTGCTTTAATTCATTAGGCTCTCGAACATCAATAAGATATCCACCATCTTCAACAATACGATCTATTTCATGCCATTGTACCGTGTCCACAAAACCATCTACTATATTGCTTGCCGCATACCCTACCATGTTTACTGGATCTTTTGCGGAAGAATACGGTGGTGCATATGATAATTCTAAATCCGGTAAATCAATTACAGTTAAATTCGCCTTCATTGCCGTCGCAATAACATCGATACGCTTATCTACCCCGTCACGTCCTAAAGCCTGTGCTCCATAAATTTTTCCATTTTCTTTATTAAAAATTAATTTGATTAGTACTGGGGTAGCATTTGGATAATATCCAGCATGGGAATTTGCTTGTACGTGTACTACCTCATAGGGTATATTTAACCGTCTCAATATTTTCTCATTTACTCCAGTCGAAGCAACTGTTAAATCAAAAACTTTAGCTATAGAAGTTCCCATCGTACCTTTATATAAAGAATCCGTATGCCCATGAATAATATCTGCTAACATGCGACCTTGACGATTAGCCGGCCACGCTAAAGGAATCATTGTTTCTGTATCTGTAACAAAATCTTTCACTTCAATCGCATCACCAATTGCATATATATGTTGGTCCGATGTTTGGAATTTCTCATTTACTTTTATCGTTCCTCTAACTCCTAGCTCTAATCCTGCATCCTTCGCTAAACTACTCTCTGGTTGTACACCAATTGCTAAAATAAGCATATCTGTCTTTATAATTGACCCACTCTTTAAACGTACAATACTCCCCTTCTCCTCTAATGCATCTACACCGTCTTCAAAAATAAGCTCAACATTGTGCTTTTTCATATGCTCGTGTACATATGCAGCCATTTCATAATCAATCGGTGGCATTACTTGATTGGCCATCTCTACGAGAGTAACATCAATTCCTCGTTCTCTTAAGTTTTCAACCATTTCTACTCCAATAAATCCGCCACCAATAACCGTCGCATGATGTAGTTTCTTCTCATCAATGTACGCTTTAATACGATCTGTATCAGGTACATTTCGTAACGTAAACAACGCCTTCGCTTCTTCAATACCCGGAATAGGTGGAACAATTGGTTTCGCCCCTGGTGAAAGAATTAAAACATCATATTCCTCGTTGTATGTTTCATTTGTAGTTACATTCTTTATAGTAATGGTTTTCTCTTCTTTATTAATTTTTACTACTTCATTCAATACACGTATATCTAAATTAAAGCGCTTTGACATCTTTTCAACTGTCTGCACTAATAGTTTTTGTCTTTCTGTAATTACACCGCCAATATAGTATGGTAATCCACAATTTGCAAATGAAATATATTCACCGCGTTCAACCATAATAATTTCATCTTCTTCACTTAAGCGACGAAGCCTTGCAGCTACTGATGCTCCACCAGCAACTCCACCTACTACAACAATTTTTCTAGACATATTTTAAACCTCCATGTTGTTTATTATTTAATTTCTCCATGTATTACAAACAGAAAACCAATACCCGTATGGGTATATAATAAAATATACAAAAATCATTTTCAATATATATATCTTTTGTTCACAAATTCGAAACAAAAAAGAACCTAGATAGCTCCAAGTTCTTTTACGTATAGTTCTATAACTTTCTGTACAATGAAATCTGCTGTATTCTCCTCTGGCGGCATCAACAAGTTTGTAACCGTTCCATACACAACAGGATTTAATTCCACTTCATACCCACCATATGCATACTCCTCTTTTGTCGGTAAGTAACCAATATATCCATTCGTATATCCACCAAAGAAAGCTAGTTCATTTTGAAGACTCTCTTTAACTTCTAAAGCAGTTTCTGAAAAAGGTTCCATCGGTATCCCAGAGAACATACCATCATTAATTTGAAACAGTTGAATTTCTAAATCGATACTTACCTGCCGAATACCTTGCTTATATTTCTCTAAAATGATAGTAAGCCATTCATCCGTATTCACCCCCCACTGCCTCTCAGCTGAGCGAGCCATTCTTCGTATCTCATCAATTTCGGGAATATCCTTCAACTTCATTTGCATCGCACTTGAAATCGTTCTTAAATTTACAATCGGGCTGTATGTAACTATTGGCAACATCGTTAATACATGTCCACTAAGTGTGTAAGCTATTTGTTTTAATGCTTCCTGTGAACCTCGATACTTCGCATTTACATTTCCAGCAGCACCTTGAACAATAACAACTGGACAATTTACTATTTTCTCAAGAATCTCTCTCGTCATCCCTGGATAATCCGCTGATAATACATCACTATCACCTTTTAAAACATTCGGATGCGCAGTACAAAATACTACAATCCCAGATAGCTCCTTCGTTTCAGCATTTCTTATTGCTAACATACCAATTCGTTTATCTACAACACCCTCTATATTTGTTCCCATCTTTGCCCTTCCATCAGATGTTCTCTCTCTTCTGTTTACCCCAATATCACCTGTCGTAACAACCCAGCCAACTTCACATAGCTTCAAGTTGTTATTCGCAGTAACAGCACCGTGCACTACATTATTTACTAAAATCGTTTTATACGACCGTACTAGTGGATCATCACCGACAGTTTCTGGACCAGAGTGTGTATGTGTATAAACAACTGTTATTCGCTCAAATGGTACATGAAGCCTACTCGCTACTCGCTCACGAATAATATTCGTATCCTCTACTAACATCCCAATGTTATCAATGCTTATAAACACAGTTTTTATTTCATCTTTTTCAAATACAAAGACCGTCCCGTAAATACGCTCTTCAATATTATTAATTCCTGTATCTCTATGATATCCGATAAAATCAATGCCTAAAGGCGGCGTAATATCCACCCTACATACCCCTACTTTGCTCATTTGAATTGCTCCATTTCTATATATAACTCCCTTTCTTCAAGAATAGCATATTTAACTTTGTTCCAAATAAAAAAGAACGGACAAGAAATTCTATGTCCGTTCTTTTCATCACACATACTTCCGATGCACCATCTTCCCATCATAAGAAAACACAACGCCCTTACTCTCCACAATGGACTCCATATGCACCGTTCTTCCCCATAACTGATGAAGGTACGGTAATACCTTTTCTAAGTATTTTAAATCGAGCTCAATTCCTTCATAACTATGTTTAATGTACAATTCTCCGTTCTTTAAGTAGTCTCCATCTTCTACTACTAAGTACGGGAAACCTCCATTTGTACGCATATTTACAAGTTGATCACGCACATGTTCCCACTCTTTATCTATTACTTTATATTCTTTTCCTTGGCGCTGGAACAAGTACATATCTTCTCTCATGACGAGTTCTTTATTTAAGTAATTTCTTAGGAACGATACGTCCCATTCAATTTCTCGTACTTCAAAGATTTTGTCACGACCAGAACCAGGCTTCACACCACGCCTTTTCATTTCTTCTGTCGGGTTGTTGTAGCGTTCTTCAATATCTTCAAACATTTTAATACCGAGGTAGTATGGGTTAATGCTTGTTTTTGATGGCTGTACGACACCTGCATTAAGCTTTGCGAATTCGATCGCTTCAGAAGATGTTAAGTCCATTTCACGAAGTATGCGTTGATGCCAGTAGGAAGCCCAGCCTTCATTCATGATCTTCGTTTCAAGCTGTGGCCAGAAATATAACATTTCCTCGCGCATCATCGTTAATATGTCGCGCTGCCAATCTTCAAGCTCACGGCTATATTCTTCAATAAAGAGGAGCAAATCTTTCTCTGGCTGTGGTGGAATCTTCTTCTTTTTGCGTATATTGGATCGTTCCCTCGTTTTATTTCGATCATCTAAATTCCATAAATCATCGTATTGTGATGCCTTTTTCTTGTCTACTTCTTCCTCCTCTAAATCATCAATACTCCATGCCAATTTTGGACGCATAAGTGATGGATCAATATGTTCTTGAATGGCAAGTACGGCATCTAAAAATGTCTCTACTTCTGCCTTTCCATACTTATGCTCATATGCTTTCACACGATCCGCTGTTGCCGCCATGCTCTCTACCATATCTCGCTTCGTATTTGAAAAACGAACATTATTTTTGAAGAAATCACAGTGCGCTAAAACGTGCGCTACGATTAATTTATTTTGAATTAAAGAATTCGTATCTAACAAAAAGGCGTAACATGGATCAGAGTTAATAACGAGTTCATAAATTTTACTAAGTCCCAAATCATATTGTAATTTCATTCTAAAAAATTGCTTTCCAAAACTCCAATGTGAAAACCTCGTCGGCATCCCATATGCACCAAATGTATAAATAATTTCCGCTGGACATATTTCATAACGCATCGGATAAAAATCAAGCCCAAATCCAGTCGCAATTTCCGTAATTTCCGCAATCGCATATTGCAGTGCTTTATCATCACTTGCTCTCATTATTTTCCCTCCTTACACTTTCCCTTAAGAAAGTGTATGATGAGGAACAAGCTTTCATGAGGATTGATTACATAATAAAAAGACACCCTCGCAAAAACGAGAATGTCTCATCTATTAACCTTCAATAATCTCCATCTTCTCCGTAATCGGCGTACGCACTTTTCCTTCTGGTGCTTTATCGAAATAACCGATATGAAGAATTCCAACGATGCGTTGGCCTCTTGTTAAACCGATTCCTTCTATAAATAGTGGATTGTAGTTTAATCCACCTGACTTCCAAACACAGCCTAAGCCACGTTCCCAAGCAAGCAATTGGAAGTTTTGCATAAATGCACATGTTGCAGCGTAATCTTCGTCACGTGGAATTTGACGCGGATCTTCATCAATGTAAACAACGATTTGTGCAGGCGTACTTAAGAAACGATCAGATAAAGTTTTGCCGCGTTTTGCTCTTTCTTCTTCTGTAAAAGAGTTTAATACTGCGTCTACTAATTTCTGACGGCCTTCTCCAATGTATAATTTACAATTCCATGGCTCACGATGTTTATGATTCGGTGCCCATGTTGCGTCGTTTAATAGTTCAATTAATAGCTCTTTTTCTACTGCTTTATTTGTAAATGTACGAACAGAGCGTCTTTCTTTAATAACATTTGCGATGGAAGTATATGTAGTCATATTTTTCTCTCCCTTATTTTTATCTATATGTATAATTCTGTTATTGATATTGATTTTCAATTTCGATTATAACCTAGTTTTTCACTATTAATCAATGTTTTATGTTGGAAAACAGCTAAAAAATTAATTTCTCGTTGTGAATAAAAAAACTTGGTGTGTTCACAAGTTTTTCACATTTTATGGAAATGATAAGTGTAAAGTTTTCCACATTATCCACCTAGGAGGAGTTTATATGTACAAGAAAATCGTAGTAAGTATGACTATGGCAGCATTATTGTGCGGGATATCTGTCTTTCCTGCTTCCGCTGCTACGCCAAAAGAAGTAACAATGCACCATCATAAGCCTATTTCAGAAGAAGAAATGCAGTCGCTCGAAAAACTCGGCTATAACAAACATGAAATTTGGAAAGCTGCACACATTGCAAGAATAAGCAAAAAAGAAATTAAGGACGTTTTAGCTTACTATAAGCAAAATAAATCTTGGGAGAAAACAGCCGAGCATTTCGGTGTAGATCCAAGTAAATTGAAAAAACATCATATGAATAAAGAAACGAAAAAAGCACTACTGCAAGAATTAGCAAACATGCACAAATCTACACCTGATAAGCTAAAACAAAAAATGAAAGAGTATAACATCGGCTTACATCAGCTCGCGGTGTTAACAATCATCGCTCAAAAAAGTAATACCCCTCTCGATGATGTACTAAAAATGAAAAAAGATGGAATGGAAATTAAACAAATTGCAGAAAAATTAAATGTTAAAAAAGAAGATATACGAGCTGAAATGATTAAATTAGTGAAATCTATTAAAGAAAAGAAAACAAATTAATATGCCAAAAAGGAAGAGATATTCATTACTCTTCCTTTTTGGCATGAACTTTCAATTTTTAAGTATAAATCCCCGTCTTTCCCAAAAACTAACACAAGTAAATGATGCATGTCAGGGGTGAGAAAATGTTGCGTTCAACATCTAAAAAGAATAAAAAAACAATCTGTTCCATTCCCGAGTTTATCCACACGATGACAGAATCTAGTGATTTCGTTTCTTATAACGTAGTAGACGATGGGACATTATGTTTGTTTTATTACAAATCTACAGCTGAATCACTCCTCATTAATCGATTTATTTTAACACCTATAAAAAGAGAATTAGGTCACATTGAAAATATAAGTGATATAGCAAATATCGTCACACTTGAGGAGATTATCACAGGCCCTTCTATTGACGATATTCGTGAAAAATTATTAGGTGGGTATGTGCTCATACAGCTAAAAAATGATTCTCAATCAGCAGAATATGCACTTATTCGTGCTGAAAGTTCAGTTTTAGGTACACGATTATATAACGATACGGAAAATGAATATAGTGTAATTGGTCCCAAAGTCGGATTCGTTGAAAATATTGATACAAATACACACTTACTTCGCCGAAGTATTGTAACGGAGCAATTAGTTTTCAAAGAAGTTGTAGTTGGCTCTATATCAAAAACAAAGGTCGTAGTTGCTTACATCGAAGGCATTACAAATGATCAGCACGTCAATACTGCAATGCAGCGTCTACAAGGCATTGACTTTGATGTTCCTTTCGATGCGACTATGATCGAACAATTTATTAGCGATAATAGTAACTCTCCCTTCCCTGTTTTACTACCTACAGAGCGCTTAGATCGTTCTGTTTATGCACTCATTAATGGCGGTGTTGTCATTTTAACAGATGGTTCACCATACGCATTAGCTGGACCGGCAACATTACTCGATTTCTTCGTATCTCCAGAAGATTATTATTTACCATGGATAGCAGGCTCATTTCTTAGATTGGTTCGTTTTTTCGGAGCAGCATTCTCTCTATTTTCATCAGCTATTTATACAGCTGTATTAACGTATCACTATCAAATGATTCCCGCAGATTTACTTGGACCAATCATTTATTCCCGAGCCAATGTACCATTTCCACCTGTTTTGGAGGCACTTTTTTTAGAAATTACAATCGAATTACTGCGCGAGGCTGGAGCCCGTTTACCGACTAAAGTTGGTCAAACGATTGGTATTGTTGGAGGGATTGTCATTGGCCAAGCATCTGTTGAGGCTGCTTTAACGAGTACTATTTTATTAATTGCGGTTGCGTTATCTGCGCTTGCTTCTTTTACAACACCAACAGTAAAAATGTCTTCCACTATCCGGATATTACGATTTCCTCTCATCATTTTAGCTGGAGCATTTGGAGGTGTAGGGCTAATCGTCGGATTTGTATTCATATTAGCTCATTTAATTCGCTTAAAATCACTTGGATCACCTTATTTATTACCTTTATATCCATTCCGCGGGTTAGGTACAGCTGAGGGGCTCCTTCGTCTTCCATTTAGTCAAACTGCAGGACGGGCTTCTTTTCTAAGACCAAAGAAGAAATGGCGCTACGATCCAAACCAAGCGAAAGAAAAACGCGACGGTGAGGAAAAATGAAAAATATTTTATTACGCTTTTCCATCATCATTTTAATTTTTCTATCTGGCTGTACACAACCTAACATAGTAGATACACAGCGGATTATTCATGTGGGTGGATTCGATATAACGAAAGAGAAGAAATTTCGTGGGACGATTCTCTATCCAGATTACACAAAAGGAGTGCAATCAAAACCAGAAACTCAATCCACTACTGCTGGTACCATTGAAACAATCTCTTCACTTCTAAACGCAAAATCACCACATACGATTGCTGTAGGTCAAATGCGCGTTGTCCTATTTGGAAAATCATTCGGTGAACGTGGAATCGGAGATATTATTAACAACTTACAACGTGACCCTAACATTGGCCGAGATGTGCAGCTAGCGCTTGTAGACGGTTCAACAGAAGAATTACTTAAACATGTCAAAACAAATGGATCGCTATATCTATCTGATTTACTGGGGCAGAATATAGAAAATGAGACGATTCCTCGGACTGCTTTAAATATTTTTTTGTATAACTTTTATTCATCAGGATGCGATCCATTTCTTCCTTACATTCAAGTTGCAGAAGACAAGTCCGCTTCCATTAAAGGACTCGCTTTTTTAAAAAAGGATAAAGTAGCTATGTATACAGATAAAGCAGGATCTTTTTTATTTAAATTACTCATTAATCCAACTAAAAATGGACGTTACGAAGTTCCGATACGTCAAGGTAAACATAAAGGCTTAATCGCAACCCAAAACTTATCTGGAAATAGTGTTTGTTCCCTTTCCGACGCCGGTGACATTCCGAAAGTTCACATTCGACTGAAATTAAATGGACTTATAAAAAATGCCCCTGACTGGCTTGATTTATCAAAGAGCGAAAATGTAACTTACGTAAAAAAACATGTAGAAAAAACACTTGAAAAACATTTAAACGAATTAATAAAACAATTCCAAGAAAAAGAAATCGATCCAATCGGTATACGTGAAGAAATTCGTAGTCGCTCAAGAAAATGGAGCATGAAACAAATTCAAGAAATGTATCCTAGCGTAGACGTTGCAGTTAATGTGAAAATTAATATCGTACAATCTGGTATCGGCGAATAGTGAGGTGCTGTAATGGCTGGACAAGATAAAACACATACTGTTTCCCCTTATTTCACATTTCTTCTATTACACTCCCTTCAAATTGGAGTAGGTGTGTTAGGTTACCAAAGGATTATTGCGCAATATGCCGGTTATGATTCTTGGATTTCTCTTATTGTTGCGGGCATTGCAACTCATATCGTGCTATTTTGCATGCTTAAAATGTTAGAAAAAGATAATGATTTAATGAATATTCATACGACATGTTTCGGAAAGTGGGTTGGAACATTTTTGTCCGTATGCTTTGCTGCATACCTTCTATTATTTTGCCTTACTGTCCTTCGTACATATATTGAAGTCATTCAAGTTTGGGTCTTCCCTACAATTAAACCGTGGAAATTAACTTTATTATTTTTACTTGTGACTTACTACGTAATTAAAGGTGGTTTTCGCTCTGTAACAGGAATGTGTTTTTGGGGCGTCGTAATACCGATTTTCGTCCTATTTTTCTTAGTTTTCCCAATGAAATACGCGCATGTCCGTAACATTCTCCCAATTCTAACTCATTCACCTTTAGAAATTCTAACTGCAGCGAAATCATCTGCATTAGAATTTCTCGGATTTGAAGCAATTCTTGTTTTTTATCCATTTATAAAAAAAGAAAAATCATTAAATAAATGGGCGCACGGTGGTATTGCTTTTACAACAATTCTATACGTAATACTAGCCATCGTTTCCCTTATGTACTATAGCCAAGGACAACTACATCATACAATTTGGCCAACACTAACAATGCTAAAAATCATAAAGATTCCTTTTATCCAAAGGTTTGAGTACATCATTATTTTCATATGGTATCTTATTATTTTACCTAATCTTTGTTTAACAATTTGGTCTTCTTGTTGCATTAGTAAAAAATCTTTTCACGTACCATTTAAAATTACACTTCCATTTTTTATTACAGCTATATTTATTTCATCCTTATTTTTCACAAATCGTGAAAGTATCAATACATTAAATACAGTACTGTCTCAAGCTGGTTTATATATTGTATACGCTTATATCCCAATTTTATTTCTATACCATTCACTACGATGGCGCTTCAAAAATCAGTCGAAAAAATCTTCACCCGACACACCATGATATTTGATACAATTTGGTTAATACATTTGTAAAGGGGACAAGCGAATGAAAAAGTATGTATTTTCTTTACTTGCCGTACTGAGTTTAATTCTTGCTGGATGCGGGAGTACTGGTACAAATGAAAAAAAATCATCTGAATCAAAAGAAGAGCATGACCACGCATCACATACTCAGCAAGCTGACATTCAAGAAAAAACAAAAGGGGTCGACACACTTCCCTCCTTCCTAGACAAGCTTGATCCACAAATGAAAGATATCTACACTGTCGCTGGACAAAATGCAGAACTATTAGATTGGATTCCATGTTACTGCGGTTGTGGTGAAAGTGTAGGGCATAAAAATAATAAAAACTGCTTTATTCGTGAAATAAAAAAGAATGGTGAAGTTGTTTGGGATTCCCACGCAACGACTTGTGTCAATTGCTTAGAAATCGCTGTTGAATCTGCTTCCATGAAACAAAAAGGAAAATCAACACTTGAAATTCGTAACTATATTGATAATAAGTACAAAGAAGGATACGGAAAACCAACACCTACACCAATGCCAAAAGCTTAAAAAACGAGGAGATACCTCGTTTTTTCTTTTCATTCACTTTTTTTCTTAACAAATTCTTTCAAGTGTATTTCTCCTTACTTGTCACACACTATATATAACTCCTCAGTAAGGAGGGTACACAGTGCAAACATATAACGACTACGATAAAGCTCTCTATTACACGTATTGCTGTAATTGGGATAAATTACTCGTTCTTATGGTCCAAACGAACGATCAATTATTTTCTAAGCGTATTGAGCATTTTTTACACGCTTATCAATACAGTAAAGAACTACCAGAAGTTGATAAACAATTGCAGCTCCTATTTCAATATATTGACCATGCATCCCAAAAGTCACATATAGAAGAAGTAGAGCAAATTCAAATGTAAAATATAGCGCTATTCTCTTCAGGAGAATGGCGCTTTTTTAAATATCGATATCAATAAAAGTTTTTCCTTATAAAACTTTTATTGATAAACATATTTTTTCTTTCTTTTCTGTGCCACTTCATACTATAATTTAGTATGTAACTATTATAAGAGAGGTATAAAATATGGGACAAGAAAAAAAGCAAGAATATGCTTTACTTACCGCGTGGGGGGCTTCTTTTATCGCTACACTAGGAAGTCTATACTTTTCCGAAATCATGAAATTTGAGCCTTGTGTCCTTTGTTGGTATCAACGTATTTTTATGTATCCATTCGTTTTATGGCTTGGTATCGCTGTAGCAAAGAAAGATTATCGCATCGCAAGTTATTCTTTACCAATTGCAAGTATTGGTGCTTGTATTTCTTTATATCATTATGCAATTCAAAAAGTAGCAGCATTTTCAGCTGCTGGGGCAGCTTGCGGCCGTGTACCATGTACGGGAGAATACATAAACTGGTTCGGTTTTGTGACAATCCCGTTTTTGGCACTTATCGGCTTTATCACAATCGCTGTTTGTAGCTTTATTGTCATCAAAAACAAATAAGGAGATGAAAGAATGAAAAAAATGCTTATATTTGGCGGTATTATTATCGCCTTGTTCGCAGCAATATTCGCTGTAACACAAATGGAAGAAAAAAACGCTACTAGCCAAAAAATTGATAATGCTACTGATAGTAAGACAAATGGCCCTGACTACTATACAAATAAAATCTCTCTTTCAGATCTCCAAAAGAATTTAAAAGAGAAAAAAGAAGAAACAGTATACTTTTATCAAACATCTTGCGTTCATTGTCAAAAGCTATCTCCTATCGTAGTACCAATGGCTAAAGACTTGAACGTTGATATGAAAGTTATGGACATTGAAAAACTAGATACTCCTTGGGATGAATATAAAATTAAAGGAACTCCAACAATCATTCACTTTAAAGATGGCAAAGAAGTAAGCCGTATTAGTGGTGAACAACCGGAAGACAAATTAAAAGAATGGCTTGAGCAAACGAAAAAATAACGAGAAAAGGAAACTCCTTCTATACATGAAATGGACGTAAAATCCCACACTAATGTATAAGGAGGGGATTTTATGCCTGAAGTAAAATGCTCTGTTTCCAATTGCTCATTTTGGGGACAAGGTAACTTTTGTCAAGCAAGTGCAATCGTTGTTCAACCGGATGCACAAGAGGCTGGTCAGAATACAAATGATTCGTATACAAGCGCTACTTTAACAAACGAGACGCTTGAAAGTTCTGTAACAACGAGTGTAGAAACTTGTTGCCATACATTTAAACCAAAATATTAAACGTAAAAGCATACGATTAGTCGTATGCTTTTTTACATTCCTCTCCAAAAATCATGCATCATAAAAAAGTATAAAATAACGAGAAGGACCGTCCCGCATAAAGTGATGCGTCGATATACACTCTTCTCCCCTTCCCTCGCTTTAACAAACGCCCAAATAAATCCGACGAACAATATTAAATCAATATATGGAACATAAAAGGAGAAGACGAGTAACGCATATAAATACACGATAAATAAACAAGTCGTGATTAAGAAAATCTTAAATGCAAATTCACTTTTCATAATGTGACCGCCCCCCAATCTGTACTGTATTATATTCAGCAAAACATAATAGTTGCTGTTTCAATTTTTTATCCCGCTATTTACATGAATCCCAATTAGTATAAGTTTATAATCAGCAAAGAAGAGCAATTCCCCCATTAAGTTTCACTTCATCACAAATAAGCTACCGCCTATACACGGTAGCTATTACGGAACATCATATTTTCTTTTATATATATTACTTAAGGTCGAATAAGGTAATTGCTCATAACGAATTTTTTCTCCCGTTTCATCAACAATATACAAATTGCTTCCTATATAATATATTCCATCTTTTCGTTTGGAGTACACTGCATATTTTTCATTTGGCAATACCGTTTTTACTTTCGTCAATTGTCCATTTGGTTCTTGCCAATATATATTTACACGGTCTACTAGCGTAAGTGTTCCAATTTGTTCTTCTTCTACTTTACGACCATTCCAACTCACAACACGATAACCAAGCTTATACGCCTCATATTCGGGACTCGTATAAAAACGAGAAATAATTACTTTCGTCTGTAATTGTACCCGTTCATATAACCATTGTATGTCCCGATCATGCATGCGAATACAACCATTCGACTCTCGACTTCCAATCGTCCATTCCCGATTTGTTCCATGAATCGCATATTCCTTTTTATCCAGACCTAACCACCTCGTACCGAGAGGATTATTCGGCGCACCCCCAGGTATTTTTTTTCGATGGTATTCTTTATTTTTATACTTAGTTATAATACAAAAATTCCCTTCAGGCGTCGGGGTGCTATCTCTTCCTGTCGTTATCGGAAATGTTCTCGTATAGTTTCCCTCTTCAAAAAAAGACAGCTGATTCGTTTTAAGGTTAACTAATATTAAATGATCTGTATTAGCAAAAACGCTAGCTGGTAGGCAGAAAAATAGGATTATGATCAACCATACTTTCTTCATCTAAATCCTCCCTAGCACTAACATAATAATAAAGTGAAACTTTACTCAGTGGAGGTTTTGTCCATCCCCCACTGAGTATTAGCCCGCACCAATCGGGCGTTTACGGGCAGCAGGGCTCCCATCTAACTTCTTTGCTCCAGCCAAATTTTGAGATGGAGTCTTATTGCCCGTAAATAGCGGGATAAATGCAATTAGCTTTACTTTGCTCTTATAAATGAAAACTATCCATTTACAATAACGCCCCCATTTACATGTATCATCTGCCCTGTTACATATGCCGAATCATTAGACGCCAAATATACATATGCAGGCGCTAATTCATACGGCTGACCAGGTCTTTTCATAGGAACATTGCTCCCGAACTGTGATACTTTTTTCTCATCAAAACTTGATGGAATAAGCGGTGTCCAAATTGGACCTGGTGCAACACCATTTACACGAATCCCTTTTTGTACTAATGATTGAGATAGCGATCTTGTAAATGCGACAATTGCTCCTTTCGTTGCAGAATAATCAATCAACGTTTCATTTCCTTCATACGCAACGATAGATGCTGTGTTTATAATTACATCCCCTTGCTTTAAATGGGATAGCGCTGCTTTTGCAACATGAAAATAAGAAAAAATATTAATACGGAATGTCGTTTCTAGCTGTTCCGCTGTAATATACTCTAGTCCTTGCTGCGGATATTGCTGTGCAACGTTATTCACAAGAACATTTAAACTCCCCAGCTGCCGGACGGTCTCTTCCACAATATCTTTACAATGTTGTTCACTACTCAAATCCCCCGGCAGTAATACACAATTCACGCCTTCTTTTTCAACAAGTTTTTTCGTCTCATTTGCATCTTCATCCTCGTCTAAATAAGCAATCGTAATATTTGCTCCTTCTTTTGCAAAAGCGATGGACACAGCTCTCCCAATCCCACTATCTCCCCCTGTAATTAATACATTCTTTCCTTTTAACTTTTCGCTTCCTTTATAATTTGGATCTTCAAACTTTGGAAGAGGATTCATTAACGATTCAATACCAGGCTGTTTATGTTGATGTTGCGCTGGCATTGTTAAAAAGTTTTTTTGCTGTGGCATAACTTCCTTCAACTCCTTTCTCCTTATAATGTGCACAATATTAAAAACTACTTACACATGAAAAACCGCAATTCCCACTCGTTTTTACGGTTAATATTCAAATTTAAGACATAAAATATGGATTGTTCTAAAGTTTTTATGCAAAACTATTGCAAAAAAGTCAAAAAACGAATATTATATATAACTGTTGTGAAAATTATTCGTAAAAAGAAAGGATGTTTATATGTTTAACCTTTCAAAACATAAAACTTCTATTAAAACTGAAATTATGGCAGGTATTATTACCTTTTTAACAATGGCATATATCATTGTCGTAAACCCTGTCATCCTTGGGGATGCAGGCGTTCCATTTGAACAAGCATTTACAGCTACTATTATCGCCGCTGTTGTCGGAACATTATTTATGGCAATCTTTACAAACTTACCAATCGCAATTGCACCAGGCATGGGATTAAATGCTTACTTCTCTTACTCTGTTGTAAAAGCTCATGAAGGCATGACTTTTGCAATTGCATTCTCTGCTGTATTCGTAGCAGGTATGATTTTAATTTTGTTATCATTCACATCTTTCCGTACGAAATTAATGGAAGTAATTCCCGAAAACTTAAAACATGCACTTACTGCTGGTATCGGTCTTTTTATTGCTTTTATCGGTTTGCGCTTAACGGGAATTGTTACAAAAAATGATGCAAACTTAGTTGGGCTTGGTGATCTTCACTCTGCTCCAGTTCTACTAGCATTAGCTGGCCTTGGAATTACAATTATCCTTATGTCTTTAAATATAAACGGGGCACTATTTATAGGAATGTTATTAACTGGTATTATCGCTTACTTCACAGGGCAATTAACGTTCTCAAACGGCGTTACATCAATGCCTGGATTACCAGAAGGAATTATAGTTTCAAATCCAATTACTGCTGTATCTGATGTAATTAACTACGGATTATACGGCGTTGTGTTCTCATTCTTCCTTGTTACACTATTTGATACAACTGGAACATTACTTGGTGTAGCACAACAAGGTGGATTTATGAAAGATGGAAAGCTTCCAAAAGCAGGACGAGCTCTTCTATCTGACTCATTCTCAGCAACAATTGGAGCTATGTTCGGAACAACACCATCAACAGCTTACATTGAATCATCTGCTGGTGTTGCAGCTGGTGGTCGTACTGGTTTAACAACTGTTACAGTAGCTGTTCTATTTGCATTAGCAGCATTCTTCGGACCGTTAGTGAGCGCTGTTTCTGGCGTTTCAGCTATTACAGCACCATCATTAATTATCGTTGGTAGTCTTATGATGGGCTCAGTTCGCCACATCGATTGGGATACATTCGATGAAGCATTCCCAGCATTTTTAGTAATCTTAAGCATGCCACTTACATCAAGTATTTCAACAGGTATTGCACTTGGATTTATTTCATACCCACTTATGAAAATGGCAAAAGGACAATTCCGCGCTGTTCACCCACTTGTGTATTTATTCGGAATCTTGTTCGCTTATCAATTAGTTTTCTTACCACATTAAAATCCCTCGTTGTGAGGGATTTTTTATTTACAAAAAACATTTGACAACAGTATACACTTATGGAATAATTCTAAATAGTTAAATATTTGATGTCTTATCAAGAGCAGGTGGAGGGATGAGCCCTACGAAGCCCGGCAACCGACCCATTTATGGGCACGGTGCTAATTCTTACAACACATTGTGTTGAAAGATAAGAGTAATATGATAAGACGTCTTTTCTATATGAAAAGGCGTTTTTATTTTCACTCCCTCCTCTCTTTTCTTAATTTAGGAGGGATTTTTTATGAAAAAATTATGTTCCACCGTACTCATTATTCTCTTACTCGCATTAACAGCTTGCACAAGTGAACAAGATGCTATCTCTTCACAAAGACAACAAACGGTGAAGAAAGAAGCTACTACAGCAGCAAATCATTTACAAACAGAAATTCCAAATCAAGTAAAAAAGCCATTAAAAATCGCATTAATTATGCAAATGTCCATCGGAACTTTTTCCTCTCAATATATTGAGGGTGTCAAAAAACAAGTCGAGCTATTCGGCGGCAGTGTGCAAGTCTACAATTCTGATAATGATTTAGCAAAAATGGCAGCAAATCTAGATACTGCTATTAATTCAAAAGTTGATGGCATTTTAATTGATCATGGCCGATCTGAAGCGTTAAAACCTGGAGTAGAAAAGGCATTACAAGCGAACATTCCTGTAGTGGCATTTGATAACGACCTACGCTTACCAGGCGTAACGATTATCGATCAAGATGACTATAGTCTTGCATGGAAATCATTAAAAACGTTAGCGGAAGATCTGAATGGACAAGGGAATATCGCCGTCGTATGGGTTGGCGGATTTGCTCCAATGGAACGTCGCAATGTTATCATTGATGCTTTTTATAAACGTTATCCAAATATACAAGAAGTTGCACGCTTTGGTACCGCTAGTAATAACACACCACTTGATACACAAACACAAGTAGAGGCTTTACTAAAAAAATATCCGAAAAAAGGTGATTTACAAGCTATTTTCGCTTCGTGGGATGAATTTGCTAAGGGGGCTGTCAAAGCACTCGAACAAGCTGGTCGTACAGATATAAAAGTATACAGCATTGACTTAAGTAATGAAGATTTACAACTCATGCAAAAAGAAAATTCACCTTGGACTGCTACGGCTGCAACCGATCCAACTGAAGTCGGTAAAGTTCAAGTGCGTTTCTTATACAAGAAAATCGCTGGTGAACAAACGCCAGATATTTATTCACTAGAACCTTATTTAGTAAAGAAAAATAGTTTACCACAAGGAAATATAACGATGGATCAATTATCAAAACATATAAACGGTTGGGGAGACTCGAAAGATGCATATTCACCTTGGATGAAAAAATTAGAGAAGGAGAAAAAATGATGACATTCTCTCTTCAAAACATTACACATTCTTATCACATCTCTACCCCTGTACTAGAAAATGTTTCTATTAACATACAAAAAGGAAAAGTTCACGCTTTACTAGGAATGAATGGTGCAGGAAAAAGTACTTTACTAAAAATAGCAACTGGTGAAATTCAACCAGTTGCTGGGGATATAAAAATTGATAATCAGTCTATTTCCTTTACTTCACCACGCGATGCAAAAAAGCATGGTATTTCTTTCGTAACACAAGAAGTGGATCACGGACTTATTCCTGGATTATCTGTATTAGAAAATGTACTAATCGATCATTTAGCAATGCAAAATAAAGCACTATTTTCAAAATCAAAATTAGTGACACTCGCTAAACAATACTTGCAAGCTGTACAGGCCAACTTAAATATTCTTGAAGATGTTTCAAACTGCTCATTACATGAAAAACAATTACTTCTCATAGCAAGAGCTCTATCTAACAATACAGATTATCTTTTATTAGATGAGCCAACTTCTTCTCTTGGACCGAAAGAAGTCGAAACCTTTGGGAAACTATTAAAGGATTTAACATCAAAAGGAATTGGCATCATCCTAATTTCTCATCGTTTATCAGAGATTCGAAAATTTGCGGATGAGGTAACTGTTTTATATAAAGGTGAAGTCGCACTTTCTGAAACCATTACAACGATTACGGATCAACAAATTGTTGAAGCAATGACTGGAAAACAACTTACACTTCCTATTAATACAACACCAAAACTCGGGAGCGAAGAAATATTGAAAGTACAAGAACTTCAATTACATAAAAACCATCCCCCGCTTTCTCTTACAGTACGAAAAGGAGAAACTGTTGTGATATACGGATTAATTGGAAGCGGAAAAACAACACTTGCTGAAACTTTATTTGGTGCTCGTCATACTTATCAAGCAGAAATCTACGGTCAAAATATAACGATTAAAACACCGCGAGATGCGATTAAAGCGAAAATCGCACTTGTACCAGAAGAAAGAAGAAAACAAGGCGTATTTCTTTCGGAAGATATTATAAGTCACACAAATTTACACCAATCAGGTTGGAGACGAAAACAAACCGAATTAAATAATGCTACTGCGGCAATTACTGCTTTCGGCATCTCACCAAATGATCCAAAAGCCTTTATTCATTCACTTAGTGGCGGAAATCAACAAAAAGTCTCGATTGCAAAGTGGAATGGATTCAAACCTAATCTATTTCTTTTGGACGAGCCAACTAAAGGTGTAGACGTCGCTGCGAAACAAGACATTTTTCAATCCATTCGTAACATTACAGATGGCGGAAATTCCGTAATTTATTTCACAGGAGAACAAGATGAAGCGCTACATATCGCCGATCGTATTCTCATACTAGCAAACGGCGAATTTGTAGGTGAGTACTTGCCGAATGACCTATCTCCTGAACAGCTTTTACATTTATCTGAAGGGAGCTTTTCCATTGAATCTCATTCATAAAACTAAAACTAAGAAATTATATTTACCTACCCATCTTTTTTATCAATTTAGCACGATTGCTATCATTATAGGTGTTACAATTTTTTTCTCTATCGCCAACGATTCTTTTTTAACCTACAACAATATTAGTGATATTTTACGTTCTATTTCTATTGTAACGTTACTCGCAATTGGCGTTACCTTTACATTAATTGTAGATGGATTTGATTTATCAGTCGGCTCTACCGCTAGTTTAGCCACGATTACCGCGGCTTCTTGTCTCGTTTTATATCGACAAGAACTAATAGTCACACTCCTTATTCCTATTCTTTGTGGACTATTAGTTGGATTATTAAATGCACTACTCGTTATCCGAATTAAGCTACCAGATTTACTAGCTACATTAAGTATCATGTATATCGTGAATGGACTACACTTAACATTCTCAAAAGGATCTTCTATTTATGAAGGAATGTCTGGTGCCACAGGACATTTTATTCCATCCTTTTTATTTATCGGTCAGGGCTCTGTTTTAGGGATCCCAGTCCCTGTCATTATCATGCTTAGCGTCGTTTTGATTGCATATTTATTTTTAGAAAAAACAACGTACGGTCGTTTCTTTTATATGACAGGTGGGAATCGAGAAGCTGCTAGACTAGCCGGTATCCCTACTGATCGTTACCGTGTATATGCTTATATGATCAGCGGTTTACTTGCCTCAATTGGCGGCATCATTCTATGTAGCCGCGTTGGAACAGGACAAGTTTCAGCAGGCGCCCCATTATTAATGGATGCAGTTGCAGCTGCCTATATCGGTTATGCAATGTTTGGTGCAAAGAAACCAAACATTGTCGGAACATTTCTTGGCTCAGTATTAATTGGAATTATATTAAATGGCCTCACAATGATGAACGTTCCTTATTATGCACAAGATATCATTAAAGGCAGTATTTTAATTACAGCTTTAGCCTTTTCATTTATTAAAAAGAAGCGTATAAGCAAGTAATGCAAAAAAAGGCTGCGGAGAAATTCTTCTCCACAGCCTAATTATTAGCTTTGCAAAAACTCCTGTAAATCTGCAAATTGTCTCTTCGCATCTTCATATCCTTGCTCATATAGATTTTGTAGTTTTGCTGTATCTTTTTCCATACGGTCCACTTGAAGCGGCACTTCGGGGCGAATAACAAATAAATTACCAGCTTGTTCTTCTTTTTCAATGTAGTGAAGTGTTTCATTATACACTTCATAACGAGCTAGCATTGTGTTAACTAGGTTCGGATATTTTTTATAAGCTTTCGTTGCAACCCAACCAAATTTTGATTTTTTCTTCGCATAACCATGGTTTCTCGTCAAAATAACGACTGATTTTGTAAAACCGTCTGATTGTGCTTTACGAACTGGAATTGGATCAGAAATCCCACCATCTAACAACTGCTTACCACGGTAATTTACTACTGGCGCGATGAAAGGTAATGAACTAGATGCTTGCAATAAATTTAGTGCATCATCATTCGTTCCCTCTTTTTCAAAATAAACAGATTTTCCTGTTTCACAATCCGTTGTTCCAATAAGGAAGCGCTCCGGACTACTAAAGTATGTTTCAAAATCAAACGGCACATGCTTTTCTGGAATTTCATGAAAAATGAAATCCATATCAAATAATTGACGCTTTTTCCATAAGTTTTTATACGATAAATACTTCGGATGTGATGCATAATCAATATTTACTGTCTTATTTCTATTTCTTTGTCTGGAAAGATACGACGCTGCATGACAAGCACCAGCTGATACACCGATTACATATGGAAAATATAAATCTTGTTCCATAAAGTATTCTAGTATCCCGCCCGTATATACACCACGCATACCGCCGCCTTCTAATACTAACCCCGTATTTTCAAGCATGTTATTCTCTCCTCTTTATATATATTAACTCTTTAATTATTCACTATGTTAAGTATCTTTTTCTATTATATATGAGTTCTTTTAGAAATTATATTCAAAAGACTTGAAAAGAAGGGGTTTTTTCTTTCCCTAAGGATAGCATCACATCAAATAAACCCTGACGAGTTTCTAATTGACTACAAAGTTGAGTAAGAGAAGTAGTAGCGACTTGTTGATTTAACCATACACATTAAGATAAAAAATGGTGCCATGGCACTTACGTGTTTGTTTCATTCTACCTACTTTTATAGCTAATTGACTAAGTATAGCGGGGGACACATATCGATATAACTCTTCGGAAAATAAAGATAACTCTTGTTTTTTGATGCATATTCATAAAAAGCACGTTACTATTCTCATTAACATAAGAGAATAGTAACGTGCTTTTAACTTCAAGAATAGTCTTAATCCTTAAATTGGTGGATGTGGGATACCACCACACAGCTCTACGTTATATATTTTTCATTTTTAAGACCTTTCATGCTCCATATGACGCTTACACCTATCAGTATGCACTAACCATTTTAATACTTCTCTTTCTCTCTTCATCAAATCATATTTTTACTCTTATATGAATTATATAATTACGCTGCAGATATCGAGGCCTTTTTCCCCTTTCTCTTATTCTTTTTCTTATACCACCACATATACACACCAGTAAACATTAAAATAGATGGAGTAAGCCCACCAATCACATACAAGATCTTTGTAAATACCCCTCCAAATGTTCCTGTATGTAAAGGAAGACGCCATATTTGATATGTTAGTCCGCTATCTACTTTTGGGTCTAGCTTTGCTAATACTTTCCCACTATACTGGTCCATCCATACCTTTATATTCCCATTCCCCGGATCATATGAACGGCTCATCCGGATTTCAACAGCCCCTTCTGTCTTGCCCTTTTTCGCTTTCTCCGGCATTCTTACTTGCATAATTATTCCTTTTGGCACTGCTTTTTCAGCTTCACTCAACAAGTAATCAAGAGGGAGCTTCCCTCCTGAAAGCGTTTTCGAAATAAGTATCTCTTTTGATGGTGCCACACTAGCTTTCGCTCCAAACCATCCAAAAATTGTTTTATCATACACAAGCAGACCACCTGTTAATGAAACGATTAGTAAAAACGGAACTGAAACACCTCCAATGACTCTATGTAGATCATATTGTTTTACATACGAATTCTTGCTTCGGCGTATAACAAATCCGCGCATCCATTTTTTAATCCCCGGCCACCATAAATATAAACCTGATAAAATAATAAAAAAGAAAATAAATCCAATGATGCCAACAATCTCTTTCCCCTTAAAATCCTTAAGAAGTAAATGATAATGAAGTTCCTCAACCTGATTAAAAAATGATTTTTCACCTAACTCTCCATTGATCCTACCGTTTCCTGGATCGATGTAAACTTCTTGTTTTGCCTTTCCTTCTTTCAAATTAAATAAATAAACACCTTGAGCACTTGGTTCATCCGGGGTATATACTCGCTGAATCTCACCCTTTGGATGTACTGCCAATACAGTTTGAAGTGCTTTCTGATAAGTAACCCTTTCGCCTTCTGTTACTTTGTATAAATCAGGATGTAACACACGATTTAATTCATGTTTAAAAACAAGCAAGCTCCCTGTCAATCCAATCAGCACAATAAACATCCCAGCTATCATGCTCAAGTATAAATGAATCTTTCCAATAACCTTACGAACTTTCATACATATCCCCCTAAATTTAATGAAAAATCAAATTAATATTAAAGATAATAATTATCATTGTCAATAAAAAGTTAGACTATTTTCATTCTCTTAACCTAGGTCTACTTCTAAGTGCATGTCTTTCTCTCACAGGAATAAAATTCCCATACTCTACAAAAAAGAAAACTAGAGATTTCCCCAAAGGAGGTCTCTAGTTTAAGTTCGTTGATCAGCAACGATATGAATATCAATATACTTCGTTTGTCTCATAATTTCATTTACAATAGAACCTTTCCGTATTTCTTCCCACCGTGTTCTCGCCGATTGTCCGAGTAAAACTTGTGTCACCTGTAGTCTGTTCGCGACTTCAATAATAACATCAGCTGGCTTTCTTCCTTTCGCTTCTTCTAATACAAAGCTCGCATCAAATTGATTTGTTAGCGATTTCCACTCTTCAATTGTTTGCTTTTTCCCTACTGAAAGTGAATCTATATTTTCCCGTTCTACGTTTAAGACATACAATTCAGCGTTTAACCGATCAGCCATGCGCCAACCTCTCCGTATTAATTTCTCTGCTGTTGAACTGTATTGTACACAAACGAGAATTTTTTCTTTCACCCCAATCGGTTCTATAACTGTTTGGCTAATTTTCTCATCCATATCATCTGCAACTTCACGAAGCGATAATTCCCTTAGTGCTCCTAAATTATTTAGCGTAAAGAAGTTTTGTAAGCTTTGCTCTATTTTTTCTTCCTTATATATCTTTCCATCTATTAATCTCTTCCTTAATACCTCAGGTGTTGCATCAACAAGTTGAATTTCATTTGCTTTTTGCAAAATAAAATCTGGAATACGCTCTCTTACTTTTACATTCGTAATTTGAGCTACAATGTCATGAACACTTTCTAAATGTTGAATATTAAATGCTGATAATACTGATATACCAGCCTCTAGCAATTCTTGAACATCCATATAACGCTTCTTATTTTTAGATCCAGGAATATTACTATGCGCGAGTTCATCCACTACAACTACTTGCGGTGCACGTTTTATAATTCCTTCCACATCAAGCTCATAAAATACCTTTCCTTTATAGTCTATTTCTTTTAGCGGAATTTTTTCTAAATCAGCAATTGCTTCTTCCGTCTCAATTCTCCCATGTGTTTCAATTAAACCAATTACAATATCAATACCATCTTTTTTCATCTCTCTTGCATCAAAGAGCATTTTATAACTTTTCCCTACTCCTGGTGCAGCCCCTACGTATAGCTTTAACTTCCCGCGATTTTGCTGACGAATATATTCTAAATACTCTTCTGGCGTTCGCCTTTGAAACGTCGGTTTATAGTCATCCGCATACAAAACACTCACAGCCTTTCTTTCGAAACAACGCTACCTCAATCCGTTAGATTGAGGTAGCGTTGTTACTATTTCATTAATTTCTGTAATTCTAAATTTAACTTTAAGACGTTCACGCGATCTTCTCCAAACAAGCCGAGCGCAGCACCTTCTGTTTGATCCTTAATCAATTGATCCAGCTTTTCTTTCGGAATATTCGTTAATTTCGAGATGCGATCTACCTGCACAGAAGCCGCTTTTGGACTAATGTCAGGATCAAGCCCTGAACCCGAATTCGTCACTAAATCTATCGGTACTTCTGTAACTGGAATGGTTGGATTTTGTTTCTTCCAGTCTTCAATACTTTTCTCAACTCGTTTTGCTAATTCTGGATCAGACGGTGCATAGTTATTTGAACCAGATGCTTCTGCTTTATATTCTATACTAGAGACACGTCCATGAAAATAACGTGGATCTGTGAAATTTTGACCGATTAATTTTGAACCAACTACTTCATCCTTATCATTATATATAAGACTTCCATCCGCATTATCCTTCATTACCGCTTGCGCAATACCAGTTACAATAAGCGGGTATACAAGTCCACACAAGACTAGAAATGTAAAAGTAATACGAATAATTGGTGAAAGTATACTTTGTTTTTTCGCCATCTTTTTTCCCCTCTTCCTTATATGAACAAGCCGACAATCATATCAATTACTTTAATTCCAATGAACGGAACGATCACTCCGCCAAGCCCGTAAATGAGTAAGTTTCGACTAAGTAGTGCATTAGAACTCATCGGTTTATACGCAATACCTTTCATCGCTAACGGAATGAGTAACGGAATAATAACTGCATTAAATATTAATGCTGATAAGATTGCTGAAAGCGGTGATGTTAATTTCATAATGTTTAATGCTTCCATTTGCGGAATCGCAAGTGTAAACATTGCTGGAATGATTGCAAAATATTTTGCAATATCATTCGCAATACTAAATGTCGTTAACGCACCTCGTGTCATTAACAATTGCTTACCGATTCCTACAACCTCAATAATTTTCGTTGGATTCGAATCTAAATCAATCATATTCGCTGCTTCTTTCGCAGCTGTCGTACCACTATTCATCGCTAATCCAACGTCAGCTTGCGCTAATGCCGGAGCATCATTTGTACCATCACCTGTCATCGCTACAAGTTTCCCTTTATCTTGCTCTGCTTTAATAACCGCAATTTTATCCTCCGGTTTACACTCGGCAACGAATTCATCTACCCCTGCTTCTTTTGCAATTGTTGCTGCTGTTAACGGATTATCACCAGTACACATAACCGTTTTAATCCCCATTTGGCGCAATTGTTCAAAACGTTCACGCATACCAGGTTTTACTGTATCCTTTAAATAAATCAAACCGTAAATACGATCATCTACTGCAACTACAAGCGGTGTCCCACCCTCTTTTGAGATTAAATCTGCTTTTTGATTCACATCTTTCGGAATTGTTCCGCCTTGCGATTGAACCCATTCAATAACTGCACTAACAGCACCTTTTCTCACTTTCGTTCCGTCCTGTAAATCAACACCACTCATTCTCGTTTCTGCTTTAAATGGAACAAATTCACCTTGTTCTGCAATTTCTCTATTATATGATATAGATTTCGTTTGTACATATTCTATAACTGATCGACCTTCTGGTGTTTCATCTAAAACTGAGCTAATCGCAGCCCATTTTCCTACTTGCTCAATCGTTTCATTTCCTACAGGAAGCAGTGTATGTGCCATCCGGTTTCCGAAAGTAATCGTACCCGTTTTATCTAAAATAATTGTATTAATATCACCCGCAGCTTCTACTGCTTTCCCTGACATTGCTAGCACATTAAATTTTGTCACACGGTCCATCCCAGCAATACCAATCGCTGATAATAACCCACCAATTGTCGTCGGAATTAAACAAACTAACAACGCTACAAGTACAGCTGTATCAATTTGAAACCCTAAATAATTTGTAAAAATCGGCAACGTCACAACAACTATTAAGAAAATAAGAGTTAAACTCGTTAATACTGTATTTAAAGCAATCTCATTCGGCGTTTTTTGACGAGCAGCTCCTTCTACTAAAGAAATCATTTTATCGATAAATGATTCACCTGGGTTACTCGTAATCACAATTGTAATCTCATCACTTACGACCATCGTACCGCCTGTTACGGAACAAAAATCGCCACCTGCTTCTTTTATAACAGGAGCAGATTCTCCTGTGATTGCAGATTCATCTACAGACGCTAATCCTTTAATTACTTCACCATCATTTGGAATCATTTCTCCTTGTTTTACAATAACAACGTCACCTTTTCTCAGATCAGTTGCTGAAACTTGAACAATATCTCCATTTTCTTTTACAACATTTGCAAATACATCTTTTTTCGATTGTTTTAAAGAATCGGCTTGCGCTTTACCACGACCTTCAGCTAACGCTTCTGCAAAGTTAGCAAATAAAACTGTAAATAATAGAATGAGAGAAACTGTTATATTAAACCATCCTGGTACGCTACTCGAACTACTTGGAAGAAAGGATAAAAGTAACGTTATTATAAATCCAATTTCCACAATGAACATAATAGGATTTTTTATCATTACTTTCGGATTCAATTTCGCAAAGGATTGTTTCATCGCATGCGTCACGATATCACGATCCAACGTTTTCGCTTGTCTAACCTCATCTTCTATAACATGTATTTGTGACTCGTTCACTTGTTTTTCTTTTACTACTACCGGTCTCATCATTTACCCTCCATTACTTCAATGTAAGAAATTCTGCAATTGGACCTAATACTAACATCGGGAAGAATGTTAACGCACCGACAATTACAATCGTTCCGATGAAGATGCCACCAAATAAACTATTATCCGTACGGAATGTTCCGACTGTTTCTGGTACGACCGTTTTCTCCTTCAGTGAAGCAGAAACAGCTAGCATCGTAATTAAGCTGAAATAACGTCCTAAAAACATAACTAAACCAGTCGTAATATTCCAAAACGGCGTATTATCCCCTAAACCTTCAAATCCAGACCCGTTATTCGCAGCTGACGATGTGTATTCATATACAACTTGCGTTAAACCGTGAAAACCGGAATGAGAAATGGCATCTGTTCCTAAACTTGTTGAAAGAGCTAATGCTGAAAATCCTAAAATAAGCAACGGATGGAATAATATCGTTACCGCAATTAATTTCATTTCCTTACCTTCAATCTTTTTACCTAAAAACTCTGGCGTCCGTCCGACCATTAATCCTGATATAAAGACTGCAATAATTGCATACATGATAATATTGATAAAGCCTGCTCCAACGCCGCCATATACTGTATTCAACATCATATTTACGAGTGGAACTAAACCGCCAATTGGTGTTAACGTATCATGCATCGTATTAACCGCTCCTGTTTCAGCAGCTGTCGTTACTGTCGCGTAAAGTGAAGAAAATACGGTTCCGAATCGTACTTCTTTTCCTTCTGTGCTTCCTTGCACATGCTGGATACCCGTTTGGTTCAATACTGGATTCCCATGTAATTCGGATGTCGTAATCGTTATAAATCCTAGTAAAAAGACCATGAACAGTGATACAAAAAGGATACGTCCTTGCTTTTTATTTCCTACCATTCTTCCGTACGTAAATGGAAGTGCTGTTGGTAATAACATCATAAGCATCATTTGCAAAATATTACTAATTTGTCCTGGATTTTCAAATGGATGCGCTGAGTTTGCTCCGAAGAAACCACCACCATTATTCCCAAGTTCCTTAATTGAAACGAATGATGCAACTGGTCCACGTAATATACTTTGCTTTGCACCTTCAATCGTATGTGCTGTAACTGCCCCGTCTAACGTTTGTGGTACACCGAGTGCGACAAAGGCTAACGCCGCAACAAATGCGATTGGAAGAAAAACTCTCGTTAAAGCTCTCGTAAAATCAACGAAGAAGTTCCCAAGTTCTTTTCCAGCAAGCCCTCTTATAAATGCCATAACAATCGCTAACGTCGTTGCTGGTGCTGCAAACATTAAAAACGTAATGGCGATTAATTGTGATAAATAAGACAAACCATTTTCACCGCTATAATGCTGTAAATTTGTATCAGCCATAAAACTAATTGCTGTATTAAAAGCGAGCGTAGGCTCCATTCCCTCAATATGCGCTGGGTTTAGCGGCAGCACACCCTGTAATCTGAAAATGAAATATACAACAACAATCATAAATCCGTTGAGTAAAACGAGTGATAATGCGTACTGTTTCCACGTTTGATTGTATTCTTTTACACCCGTAATTTTAAAAATAAGTTTTTCAAAAGGCCCGAATACTTTATCTAGCGTTTTGCTACCTTGAAAAGCTTTTTCTAAATAAATCCCCGTTGGCTTTGCTACTAAAATAAACAAGAGCATTGTAATAACGACTGCAACCCAAATCATAATGAATGATTCCCCCTAATTAAAACTTTTCTGGATTTAATAATGCGTACACTAAGTACACCGTAATCGCTGCAACAATAACCGATAAGGCAATCATCATGATTGCTTCCCTTCTTTCACAACTTTATCTGACCAACTTGCAAGACTTGCCATCGATGCGACTAACACAACAAAAATCCCGATCATTACAACATCTAACATAATTACCCCTCACTTTTGTTAAAATTTACCATATATTTATCAAAAAAAGAACACTAAGCTCTACTTAGTGTTCGAAATGAACAACACAAAGTAAACCTCCTCTCTAAACGCTTACGAGGTTAGCTGTCGGATTCGGGCCTAAAGAGTAGCCCTACTTTCAAAATTGAAAGATTCACCCCAAGTGACGATGCACAAAATTGGTTCCCCCGCTCCATTTCTGGAACTCAGCGATTTTAGGTTTTTTTTGGAAATTTCATGAATGATTTATGAGAGTAAATATACTCCTCTAAATTTAACTTGTAAAGAGGCAAATTACTTAAAACAAGAAAAAATTCCGCTATTTAAACGCTTACATTGCTTATTATTAATATTCTTTCATCTATTTTCTTGTGTTTTCTTTTTTTTTCATAGAAATGATCTTTTAAATATGAAATAAAAAGAGCGAATGACATGAAGTGCATAGCTTGTTGCACTCAGCATTCGCTCTCTTTTCATTCAATCTTTATTCGCCTCGTAAAAAAGCACGCAAATTTCTCCCTCGAATATAAACTTGTGATAATTCTGCATGTAACTGCTCATATTCGGTAATATCCACCTCTAAATACAAAATATCTTTTGATGGTAATATAATATATGGCCCTGGAAAAAAGAGGATCAATTTGGACCAATTCCTGAACCCTCGCTATCGATACCGCCCAACGATTCGCTATATCTCCTAGTAACAACACCTTCATCTTCTTTTCCCCCGCCCTATTCAAAAAATAAAAAGAAATGTTATCACAGTTCGTAAACACTACAAATTTAGCTCCAATCGTTTCATAGAGCCTGGCCGGATATTGTTTATTCCTTGTAACAACAGTAATCGGCGCTTGAAAAGAAAAACGAATGCGTTCCGTGAAGAAGCTAACTATCGGGAGCTCATCTCCTAATAAAATCACTTTCTTAATCCGCTCGCAAATACTAGTAAAATCCTGCTCCTTATTACAGCTATAAGTCCAATCAAATCCACAATTTCTAACTTGATCTGCTATCTCTTCATTTGCTGTAAAAATAATTAACTCATGCTGAAATGCTGCTACCTCTCTTAAACTCTTTACCTTATTTTCTTCTCCAACGCAAATAAGCGTTAATTCCATGTACCTCATCCTCCTTAGCATAAAAGAACTCAAACATAGATTGATATTCTCCTATACTAATCAGACCGACGAAGTAATATATTCATCATGGCACCGCCCTCTCTCAAGACGCTTACGAAGTTAGCTGTCGGATTCGGACTTTGAGAGTAGCCCTACTTTCAAAATTGAAAGATTCACCCCTAGTGACGACGCACAAATTGGTTCCTCCGCTCCATGCATTTGGACTCAGCGTATTACAAAAAATGTATTCTGGCTGATATATTACTCCTGTATTTTGAAAAAGTAAACAAT
>NZ_ALBR01000083.1:0-17546 GCF_002081505.1 Bacillus sp. CDB3
TTTTTTATTGTTAAGTATTATAAATATTTACATTCAATAGGGATTTTCATTAATCGTATTGTAATAATACTAGATAAAGAAATGATTAAAAATTAAAGGTGAAATGAGGATGATATATGACCGAGGATAAAAAGAAAAATTTTATTCAAATAATAACTATTCTAGGCAATTCGTCACTAATAATTCTAGCGATATTGGTTACTATTCCTAGTTATACTGAATTCCGCACCACATTAGACATCATTTTTTTACTTTCTTGTTTGTTATTAATTTATAGTAAATACTTAAGTAATAATAAGAAAGCTATGATTCCATACATTATATTTTTAATATTAATATCATCACACCTTGTATATACTTTACTCATCTAAGAAGGCACATTTAAACAAGCTAAACCAATCAAATAATCCCTATTAATATTTATAACCAGTGAGGGTATATCCCCACTGGTTAAATTTTCACTTATGCTTGTACTTTGTTCAATTTATAGGCAAAATGATTCGTCGGTCCATGACCACTTCCAATATTCAATGGCTCTTCAATCGCTATACTAATAAATTGTTTCGCCTCTTGAACTGCCTCTTCAATTGAATACCCTTTAGCAAGTCCTGCTGTAACTGCTGAAGCAAATGTACACCCGCTTCCGTGCGTTTGCTTAGAAGGAATTCGTTCACTTCTAAACTCGATAAACTCCTCTCCATCAAAGAGTAAATCAATTACTTCATTACCTTGATACTCTGCATGGCCGCCCTTCATAAGCACATATTTAGCACCTAATTCGTGCAATACTTTCGCAGCTTTCTTACTGTCTTCGATGTTATGAATCTCCATCCCAGTTAGTACTTCTGCTTCTGGAACATTCGGTGTGATAACAGTTGCTACTGGTAATAAATATTCTTTTAATGCTTGCACTGCTTCTTGTTGTAATAATGACGCACCACCCTTAGCAATCATAACAGGGTCTAGCACAATATTATTCCAGCCAAATTTCTTAATATGCTCGGTAACAATTTGGATAATTTCACTACTAAACAACATTCCTAGTTTCACAGCATCTGGTGTTAAATCCGTACCAATTGAATTCAGCTGTTCCGTAATTCCTTCTAACGGAACAGGATATACCCCTTGCACGCCGAGCGTATTTTGCGCTGTAATTGCTGTAATAGCTGTCATTCCGTACACACCAAGCTCTTGGAATGTTTTTAAATCCGCCTGAATTCCAGCACCGCCTCCGCTGTCAGATCCTGCAATTGTTAAAGCTTTATTCACTTCCATCTCACTCATCCTTTTCTATCCAAAATAGCGATGATAAATCGTCTTTGCTTCGCTTATATCTTTCGTTCCATGTACAAGTACACGGCCATCTTTGAAGGCAACTAACCTCTTTTCTTCAACAGAGAAAGATAGTAAATATGGATTTACATTTAACTCATTCACGCGGCCTTCTAGCAGCTGTTTATATTGTTCAAAATTCACTTCCTCTTTGTGAGGTGGTCTAATTTGAACTGTATTTCTCCCGCATAAAACTGCTGTTTTTGAAGTGTTTTCTTTATTTAAATACGGGTATAGCGCATTATCACCACACGAAGGACAATTGTATTTACGAAGTTTTTGTACATTCATACATGAATATTCATTCTTCCATACATCAAACGACACAAGTCCATCTCGAAGCGATTCATAGTCTTCCACTAACAGTTTAAGAGCTTCCGTTACTTGATGAGAAACGACAAGAGATACAGCAGGTGATATAATACCCGCTGTATCACATGTCGCTCCGCCAAGCGGAATCGATTGTAATAAACAAGATAAACATGGCGTTTTATCTGGAAGAATTGTGTAAGAAAGGCCATAACTCCCTACACATGCCCCGTAAACCCATGGAATAGAATATTTTTGCGATATATCATTCACAATGAAACGCGTTTCGAAATTGTCAGTCGCATCGATAATTACATCAACATTTGTAATGAGTTCTTCTAACTCTTCAGCCGTTACATCCTGAACGAGAGCTTCTACTCTTACTTCGCTATTAACCTCTTCTAGACGTTTTTTTGCCGCTACAGCCTTCGGAAGATTATTCTCTACATCACTCTCTGCATACAATTGTTGTCTTTGTAAATTACTCCAATCGACATAATCACGGTCAACAATTGTTACTTGACCAACACCTGCTCTTACAAACATCTCTGCGTTTGCACTACCTAATGCGCCTGCACCGATAATAAGTACATGCTTTGCCCTTATCTTTTGTTGCCCGTCTTCCCCAATTGGAGAAAATAGCTCTTGGCGAGAATATCGATTATTCAACTACGCTCATTCCTTCTAAAGGACTACTTGCTGTTGCACAACGTTTACGTGCAATACGACCTGCTTCAAACCCTAATCGTCCTGCCTCAATACCTAATTTCATTGCGTATGCCATTTTAATAGGATCGTTTGCTCCAGATACTGCTGTATTTAATAACACACCATCTGCTCCTAATTCCATTGCAAATGCTGCATCAGCTGGACTACCAATACCAGCGTCAACGATAACTGGTACTGTCGCTTGTTCAATAATGAAACTTAAATTTAATGGATTTACAATACCAAGCCCTGAACCAATCGGTGATGCTCCTGGCATAATCGCGTGTACACCAAGTTCTTGTAATTTACGAGCTAATACAACATCATCAGATGTGTATGGTAGAACGATAAATCCTTCTTCTAGTAACATTTCAGATGCTTTTAATGTTTCAACTGGATCAGGTAATAACGTTCTATCATCCCCAATAACTTCTACTTTTATCATGTCACAAAGCCCTGAAGCTTTTGCTAATTTCGCAATTCGAACAGCTTCTTCAGCATTCTTTGCTCCTGCGGTATTCGGTAATAACGTATATTTTTTTACATCAAGTTTCTCTAATAAATTAGGTTGCTTCGCATCGAATATATCCATACGACGTACTGCAAATGTTAAAATTTCAGCTTCCGAAACGTCAATTGCCTTTTGCTGCACATCAAAATCAGGGAATTTCCCTGTTCCTAATAAAAGTCTAGAATGAAATGAAAATGGTCCAATGTTTAACATAATCAACCGCCTCCTACGAAAGTTACAATCTCAATTTGGTCTCCATCAAAAACAGATGTATCTTTATGATCATCCTTTTGTAAAATATCTTTATTACGCTCTACTACAATAATTCTGTTATCTAATTCTAAATATGTAAGTAGCTCAGCTACTGTTTTCACACTCGCCGGCACTTCAATTTGCTTACCATTAATTTTTAAATTCAAACTTCCATCCCCTTTCTAAACCGATTTAGAAAGCAATGAATCTAACAAGTGATTCGCCTGCTTTCCTTCTATTAAATCCGCCATATACTGACCAGAAACAGGACTTAATAAAATACCGTTTCGATAATGCCCAGTACAAGCATATAACCCTTTTATTTCTTCATGCTCTCCCATATAAGGAGCTTCGTGATTCGATTGTGGTCTTAATCCTGCCCATGTGCTTTCCCACTCTGCTTCTTTTAAATCCGGTAATATTGTATAAGCACGCTCTAATATAGAAGTAATACTTTCGGGTTGCACGGTTTTATTGAACGTATGAGGCTTCATCGTTGCTCCAATTACGTAACGCCCACCGCGCTTCGGCGTAATATAAAACCGTTCTTGGAAAATAGGAGCTTTCAAGAGCGGTTTCTTGCTTCTTACTGCAACAACTTCACCCTTCACAGGATACGTACCCCAATCACTATGGAAATAATGTAGTAATTTCGTACTCCATGACCCTCCAGCAATAACGACTTTTTCGCATGCGATTACACCTTCGCTTGTCACAATTCCAGTCACCTTATCATTTTCAATTCGAATATCAAATACTTCTGTTTGTTCATATATATCAGCTCCAGAAAATGCCGCGGAGTGTGCGAATGCTTTTGTAAGCTCTGGTGCAATAACATGACCATCTTTCGGATAATATACGGCTCCTATAATTGACTCAGATAGAAACGGCTCTTTTTCTCGCAAGCGGTCTCCCGTTAAAAAGTAGGAATCTTCACCTGTTTTCTGTTGCCAATCCATAATATGAAGAATTCTTTCCTTCTCATCTTCATTTTGAGCAATGCGATAAATGCCTTTTTCTTCATACCCAATATCAATGCCTGTCTTTTCACGTAAAACTTCTGCAAGTTGTGGAAATATAGCACGGCTTTCTCTAGCAAGTTCAAACAACGGATCATATTCATCCCACTCTGCCTGAACACCGAGCAAACCAGCAGCTGCTTTCGAAGCTTCAGATGCGATTCTTTGCTTCTCTACAATCGCTACTTTATGCCCTCTTTCTGCTAGAAAGTGTGCAACTGAACTACCAATTACACCTCCGCCAATAATCGCTACATCATACTTCTTACACATGTTTTCCCGCCCACTTTCTTATTGATTCCTTATAAGATTTCGCCTTGCTATACGGATTACTACTGCTTATAATCCCAGACATAACAGCAATGCCACTTACACCATTTGCAAGAACATCACCTGTATTTTCAGGAGTGATTCCACCAATTGCAGTTATTGGTATGGATAAACACCTTGCCATATCAGCAATTTCTTCTAATCCTCTTGCTGGCACATCCTTTTTACAAGCCGTTGGAAATACATGACCGTAAACGAGGGAATCCGCTCCATTTTTAAATGCCACTATCGCTTCATCTAGAGAATGTACTGAATAGCCAACATGCAAATAAGAAAACTTTTCTTTTACTAACCTTACATCTGCGCTTCGAGATCCTAGCTGAACACGTGGAATACTTAATAGAATAGCAATATCAATTCGATCGTTTATCACTATCTTCGATGCCGGAAAGCCTTTCCCCAAAAGACTTTCCACACCTTCATACAATTCCTTCGTACTTTTCTCACGCTCACGAATATGCAAATAATCAATCTCACTCTCAATTTGCATCGCTACATTCACTAACTCTTCGAATGGCATATGGCCATTTGAGATTACATGGAGCTCATTTTTCATATTCATTCGCCTACTTTAAAATGTTTTCAAATAATTCATCGGCTGGAACGATTTCTTTCGTCATTCCTTTGTCTTTCAACCATTTGTTTTGTTTCTCCCATGACTCTTTTGAATCCGATAAGAATGGCTCATCTTTCGTTTCCATCTTCTCTAATAAAATTTTCATACTTTCTTTTTCAACTTCTGGTACAAGCGGGAAGTTTTCTTTTTCTTGATGATCTAATAAAATATTTAATGCTTCATCAGGGTTTTTCTTCATAAAGTCATACCCTTTTTGTGCCCCACGTAAAAAAGCTTGCAATGCTTCTTTATCTTTTTTCAACGTTTTATCACCCGTTACAAACACAAGCTCATGATAGTTCGGTACTCCGTAATCAGCTGGATTAAAGTATGCTGGTTCATGGCCCTCATGACGCATAACAGGTACTTCATGGTTAATGTATGCTCCTGTTACAGCATCTACTTTTTTCGTAATTAACGCTGGTACTAAATCAAATCCAACATCGACTACTTTTACTGTATCTGGATTACCACCATCTTCTTTTACCATCGTTTTTAAATATGCTTCACTTAAAGGGGTTCCAGAATATCCAACTGTTTTTCCTTCTAAGTCTTTAGGTGACTTAATACCTGCTGATTTCAGCGATACAACATGATTTAACGGCGAACGTACGACAGCTCCAATTGATTTTACTGGAATTTGTTCATTTGCTCTGGCCATGACAACATCTGGCTGATAATACAGACCAACTGTCACTTTCCCTGCAGCAGCTAACGTTAATGGATCAGTCGGATTAGAAGGAAATTTAATATTCACCTTTACTCCTTCTTCTTTAAAGTATCCTTTTTCAATTGCCGTATAAATAAAGCTATGTACCGCATTCGGGTACCAATCAAGCATTACTGTTATTTCTTTTTCTGTTTTATTTTTATCTGATGCTGAATTACTCGAACATCCTGCAATCATTGCAACTAATAATGTAAACACAAAGATGCGTTTTAATAATTTCATGAATGTTTCCTCCAACTAATAAATTTCTTTTCTAATATGGAAATAAGTATGACGAAGAAAATAGCTAATAATGATAACAATACAATGGGTGCAAATACACCTGCTCCGTCTAACTGCGTCATCATTCTTTTACTGAAATATCCAAGCCCAGCTTGTGCACCGAGCCATTCTCCAATTGCCGCCCCGATCACACTAAGCGGAACTGCAATTTTTAACGCTGAGAAAAAGTAAGGAAGAGCAGATGGCAACTTTAGCTTTAGAAAAATATCTTTTTTCGTTGCACCATACGTAACTAAGAGCTCCTCCCACTCTTTCTTCGTACTACGCAGTCCATCATACGTATTGACCGCAATTGGGAAAAACGTAATTAAAACTGTGACAACAACCTTACTCCAGATCGTATATCCAAACCATAAAACAAATAAGGGCGCAAGTGCTGTAATCGGGATGGTTTGTGAAGCTACTAATAATGGGTAAAATGCTCTTTCCATCCACGTACTCGCATTCATTAACATTGCTAGCCCCACACCTAATACGATAGAAATAGCAACACCTATTAAAACGACGTATAACGTTGCCGGTAAATGAACCGTAAATAATATGTCTTTTAGTTTCCATATCTTCATTACAATTGCAGATGGTGACGGTAAAATGTACATCTCATCTACAATTCTTGCCCCTACTTCCCACATAACGAGTAAAATACTAGAAAGTGTAAGAGCAGGAACTAATTCTTTCAAACGGTTCATCATACAAGTACCTGCCTTTGTAACATACTAAGGAGCTCATCTTTAAGCGCCAATACTTCAGGCCTATATAAATCCTTTCGCGTTCGGTTACGATCAAGCGGCACAATTCGCTCAGTTAAAGTTGCTATCGGTTGATTTTCTACAACCAAAATTCGATTAGAAAGAAACAACGCTTCTTCCACATCATGAGTGATAAATAAAATTGTTTTTTCCCACTCTTTCCATTGTTCAAACAACCATTCTTGCAAAGATGCCTTCGTTAAAGCGTCCAATGCGCTAAACGGTTCATCTAACAATAATATCTCCCCACCCGTTAATAAAGTTCGGATAAAAGATACACGTTGTCTCATACCACCAGATAAATCTTTCGGATATTTCGCCTCGTATCCTTGTAACCCAAATTTATGTAACAGTTCTTTCGCTTTTACTTGCGCTTCTTTCTTCTGCACACCTTGACACTCTAGCGGCAGGGCAGCATTCTCAATAATCGTCCTCCACGGTAAGAGCATATCTTTTTGAGGCATATACCCTACAGGATGACTCTTTGTTTCTGTCAGCTCTATCTGTCCAGTACTTGCCGCTTCTAATCCTGTAATAAGGCGAAATAAAGTACTTTTCCCACATCCACTCGGTCCGATAATACTTACAAACTCTTTATCTTGTATAGAAGCATTTAATTCATTGATGATTGGTTTCTCATCATAATGAAAAGAAACATTATGAAACTGTAGTATGTTCTTGCTCCTCAAATCCCCACATCTCCTTACGATAGGACATATCCCAGAATAAATATTCAAATCGACTGGAATATAAGAAAATCTCCTCTAATCGGTCTAGTTCTTTCTCAGACTTTCCAACCGCCATTTCATTTAATAAGTCTATTAACCAAATACAAAGGTCGCCGTATTCTTCAGAGCTATATCCTTGAATCCACTCACCAAAAAACTCATGATCTCTTGCTCCAGGAATATCGTTTAAACGCTTTCCAATCTCCCAGTAGCTCCACATACATGGAAGAAGTGCTGCTATCAATTCCGCAAGTGTGCCATTTTGAGATACAGACATCATGTAATTTGTATAAGCTAAATTTTTAGCAGATGGTTTTGCAGATTCCATCTCTCGTACAGAAATGCCAAGTCTTTTTGCATACTGTTTATGGATTGTCATTTCTCCATTTAAAATTCCATCAATTTGTTCAGCAAACTTTCCCATTACTTGTGGATTCGTTGCTTTTACAACACCAATCGCATATAACTTTGCATAATCTAACAAATATAAATAATCTTGAATAATATAATACTGAAATTTATCTTTTTCTAACGTGCCATCCCCCATACCTACTACAAATGGATGATTATGACTTTTCTCCCAAACAGGTTGCACAGTTTCTAATAATCTATCGCAAAATTTCATTTCTATTTCCCCTTTCAATATATGTACCTAAATAAAAAACCACTTCTATATATAAGAAGTGGTTACAGCAAATAAAATTATACATTTATTCGTTGTCCACTTCCCTTCGCTAGTATTACCTAGATCAGGTCTGTAAGGGTTAAGGATTATTCCTCTCTCAGCACATCAAGCACCCCTAGTGGTTTCAATATGAAATTTTCAAATAAAAAAGCCCCGTTTCTATACGTAAAGAAACGGGGACTCATTGTTAGTGTCCGAATTGCTTCCCTACGCTAGCATAATCTAGATCAGGTAATGAAAAGGATCAAAGGCTTACGGCCTACTCTCAGCTGGCAACACCAGCTCTCCTAGCAAACTATAAAATTATCACTGTCAGTATAACACCGTAATAAGACATCATCAACTATTTTAATTTTCTTAATTATTCATTAAATATTAATGTGTTAAACAAATATAAATGCGATCCCACAAATGATATATACAATATTTATATACGAACCTCTCTTCTAACATTATTTTTATTGATTTCATATTACATTTATGTGAATACGACCAATATATTATATCTTTATACTATAATAAAATTACAACTATACAACTAGAGGAGGTCTTTATTACATGAATATGAAAGCTACAGCTTTAACAGCCACTACTATCGCAATTGCTTCTTTACTTCCTTCTATGGGAGAATCCGATATACAAACAGCTGCTGCTAAGCAACCATCTAAAGTAAAAACTGGATATGTAAAAATTGACAACGTTGCACTACATCAAAATAACAATGCAGACAGTGCAATAATTGACAACATTCGATTTAATAGCCCTGTTACTATTCTTGAGACAACTCAAGATTGGTATAAAGTATCTGTTAACAACAAAACAGGCTATATGAAAAAAGATGCAATTCTATTCAAAAAAAATGTTCAATCAAAGAATCAATATATCGTAAATGCAAACGCATTAAACGTTCGTTCTGAACCTAATACAGAGTCTTCTATTCTAGATATATTACCAAATGGTCAATTCATTACCATTCAAGGTGAACAAGGGGATTGGTACAAAATATTACATAATGGTCAAATTGGATACGTACAAAAAACATTTGTATCTAATGGATCCACACCTCTAGTAAAAGGTGTAACTGTACAAGGTTCTCCTTCTTATACTGTTGCAACACCAAAATTAAATGTACGTTGCAACGCTAGTACAAGTAGCACTCTACTTGGTTCATTACAAAATGGTACACAAGTACAAGTAGTAGAAACGGTAGGTACTTGGTATAAAATTCGTTTTGGCACAGGATACGGATATGTAGCAAAACACTATGTAGTGCAACATCAAAATCAATCACAAACTAAAACAGCTCAACCTTCATCAATTCCAGCTGTTTTCAAATTTCCAACTCAAGGAAGAATTAGCTCAACTTTTGATATGCGCTGGGAACAAATGCATTATGGTATAGATATTGCAGCACAAGGCAACATCTCTATTCAAGCTGCTGCTACAGGTGAAGTTGTGAAATCTTATTATTCGGCTAGCTACGGCAATGTCGTGTTCGTCGCCCATCAAATAAATGGAAAATTATATACAACAGTTTATGCTCATATGAAGGATCGTGCTGTACAAGTTGGGGATCAAGTGCAAGCTGGACAATTAGTCGGTCATATGGGAAATACAGGTCATTCATACGGGCAACATCTCCATTTTGAATTACATAATGGGGAATGGAATTTTGAAAAAACAAATGCAGTGAACCCACTGCCATATTTAGTTAGGTAAATTCTATGCCACGCAATATACCTCTCTTTATTGAATACCTGGCCTTTTTTGGTTTAATCTGTTGTTTAATCATTTATAATACGAACACTGTATTTTTATCTATTATTATTGCTTTTGTTGCCTTAGAAATCATTATGGAAGCATTACAAATGCGGCTAAAACAAAAAATAGCCCATATTTATAATGTAATTTTCCTTTTGAGTGCTCTTATAACAAATATAATTAATAATGGTTTTTATTTATCTACCGTACTTCCTGTATTCTTTATGACTGTTTTATTATTCATAGCTAGATACGTTAATGTTCCTCATAACCAAAAACATGAACAAGAAGCTTAGAAAGAGGAGACACTGTGTACCAATCTTTCAAAGATAATCCAATGAAATATATACTGAATTTATATGAAAAAATGAATACTTTTTTTGGTATACAAGGAAGTTCTACTGCACAATTTCTCCTTTATGGAATGTTATTTCTTATCTTAGTTACTTTCTCCTTGTTTTACTAAAAAAAAGGATCTCACATAAACTTGAGATCCTTTTTTAATTTATATTAATATTTAATATGTAAAATACGGTTTATCCACAAGCATATTTTTCATAAATAAAACTAAGATTATATTTTTTCTCTAAGCTCATTCTTTGTTCATCGTCGCACCAATAGAAAAGAATATCATGAATCGTTGCATAACGCTTATTTTTAAGAAATAGTTTAAAGAATGATGGTAAACAATCATGTAATTGTATAAATATATAATTGCGTAGTGTTTCTTCTTTGTATTCAATACCCTTACAAATATACAGTAATTCTTCACAATAATATGCATGCTGTGGAACTTGAATCATTTCAAAAAATGGTACATATGATAGCAACTTTCCAATAAAATGACCATATCGATCCATTACCCCTATCGTCATATGCTCCATCATTTCTTTCATCACATATAAATAATCATCTACATGTGTTGTCTTTAATGGATCTAATCGATCTGAAATTTGAGAAAGCACAGCTCTTTGACAAGCTAAAACTACTTGACTCGGTCCATAATATGATAGAAAATCTGTACACTTACGATACTTTCGTAATAAGTCATGTGTATACAAATCATACACAAAAGTATTACAATACATTGCTAGATTCATCATATCACTATTTAATTGTTCTTTTGATAGTGTTTTAGCTCGCTTACACATATAAAAAAATGTAAATTCCAATACTTCTTTATGAGATAATAGATGTTTACAATCTGTTATACATTTCTCACTAAATTTAACTCGATTCCAAATTTCTACATCGCCATCTGTTAATTCACCAATACGATATTTAATAATTAAATAGTTTAAAGCAACCGCTTGCGTCAAAAGATCCCATGTTTCATATTCCAATGAAGTTTGGACAAATTCATCTAGTCCCTGGCTTATCATAAAATCATTTGCCTCTTCATACCAACCAATCTCTTGACATAAACGCAGAATACGTACTAGAGTTGGAATTTCATCTTTATGAAACTGCGGTAAACCCTTTACTTTATTCATTCCATATACGATAAATGCCGCTAAATTTTCTTCTTTATAAAACTCTTTTTCTTTCCATACTAATATAGTTCGCTCTTTCCCTTCACCTTTTGGATGACAAGGTACAAGCAAAGAAAATAACTTAGCGAAATTGTTTGGTTCTATATATGTATCTGTAACCAAATTCCAATTTGGATCGCCCTGTACAGCCCTCATATAATTCCCCTTTCCTTTTTATCTACGTAGGAAATATTAATTCATTATTACATCATTAATAATAAATATTGTTATATTCAAAATCTATCATAATACTTATATCTATTAGTATATCATTTTTTCTCTTATTAAAAATTGGGAATAACAAATTTAAAAAAACTGTTGAAAATATTAACGCTATACTTATTATATAATGTCTCAGATACATCACGCTAACATATTAGTTTAATCCATATATACTAGAATAATGTATCTGATCTTTATACATAATTTATTCCATGTGCTCCGAGATTTCACTTAAAGCAAAGCCAGCTTGATCATCAGCCGATTCTCTTATAGCTAAATCACCTAGTGCTAGCATACCCACAAGTTGCCCACTCTCAACTACTGGTAAGCGTCTAATTTGATAATGCGCCATTAATTCTGTAGCTTTTTCAATCGAATCATCTGGAGAAACTGAAACAATGTTTGTTGTCATTATATTGGTAATTTTATTAGATCCAGGATGTTTTTCAGCAATCCCACGAACAACTAAGTCTCGATCAGTAACAAGCCCAACAACTTGTTCATTTTCAACAACAGGAATCAATCCAACCGATTCTTCCTTCATTTTTACAGCAGCCTCATATACATTATCTAAGGGGGTACAATGTACAATATGAGTACTCATAAAGTCTCTAACTCGCGTCATTTTTATCTCCTCCTTTTAATACATACCATAGCTTTTCCTAAATCCCTTTATTTATTTGAGAAAAATAAGATGATAAAAAAGAGGAATACACATAATAAAAAAGAGTCAGCACATTGCTGACTCTTTTTTTATGACCCGTACGGGATTCGAACCCGTGTTACCGCCGTGAAAGGGCGGTGTCTTAACCACTTGACCAACGGGCCATGGCTCCGCAGGTAGGACTCGAACCTACGACCGATCGGTTAACAGCCGATAGCTCTACCACTGAGCTACTGCGGAATATATATGGTGGGCCTAAATGGACTCGAACCATCGACCTCACGCTTATCAGGCGTGCGCTCTAACCAGCTGAGCTATAGGCCCATATACTTTACAGGGGCAGTAGGAATCGAACCCACACTGGAGGTTTTGGAGACCTCAGTTCTACCTTTAAACTATGCCCCTAAATGATGCCGGCTAGAGGACTTGAACCCCCAACCTACTGATTACAAGTCAGTTGCTCTACCAATTGAGCTAAGCCGGCATAAAATAAAAATAAAAAAAATGGTGGCTCGGGACGGAATCGAACCGCCGACACGAGGATTTTCAGTCCTCTGCTCTACCGACTGAGCTACCGAGCCAATATAAATGGCGGTCCCGACCGGGGTCGAACCGGCGATCTCCTGCGTGACAGGCAGGCATGTTAACCACTACACCACGGGACCATTGGTTGCGGGGACAGGATTTGAACCTGCGACCTTCGGGTTATGAGCCCGACGAGCTACCGTACTGCTCCACCCCGCGACGATATTATATTTTTTTAAAAAATGGAGGAGGTAGAGGGATTCGAACCCCCGCGCGACTCTCGCCGCCTGTCGGTTTTCAAGACCGATCCCTTCAGCCGAACTTGGGTATACCTCCATGAAGGAAAATCAATATTTTTTTATATGTAACTAAACCACTTGTTTGAAAAAATGGAGGAGGTAGAGGGATTCGAACCCCCGCGCGATTCTCACCGCCTGTCGGTTTTCAAGACCGATCCCTTCAGCCGAACTTGGGTATACCTCCGACATATAAAAAATAAAGTGGAGCCTAGCGGGATCGAACCGCTGACCTCCTGCGTGCAAGGCAGGCGCTCTCCCAGCTGAGCTAAGGCCCCATGTTTTTGGGAAAATCGGGAAGACAGGATTTGAACCTGCGACCCCCTGGTCCCAAACCAGGTGCTCTACCAAGCTGAGCCACTTCCCGTTAATAAAAGCGCGCCCGAGAGGAGTCGAACCCCTAACCTCTTGATCCGTAGTCAAACGCTCTATCCAATTGAGCTACGGGCGCATATGGTGCCGAGGGCGGGGGTCGAACCCGCACGGTGGTCACCCACCGCAGGATTTTAAGTCCTGTGCGTCTGCCTGTTCCGCCACCCCGGCATGTCATATTGAAAATTGGAGCGGAAGACGGGATTCGAACCCGCGACCCCAACCTTGGCAAGGTTGTATTCTACCACTGAACTACTTCCGCAAGACATGTTTGAGTTATTTCATTAAAAGTGCGGGTGAAGGGAGTCGAACCCCCACGCCAAAGGCGCTAGATCCTAAGTCTAGTGCGTCTGCCAATTCCGCCACACCCGCATATTTGATTAAAATGGTGAGCCATGAAGGATTCGAACCTTCGACCCTCTGATTAAAAGTCAGATGCTCTACCAACTGAGCTAATGGCTCTTAATGGCTGGGCTAGCTGGATTCGAACCAGCGCATGACGGAGTCAAAGTCCGTTGCCTTACCGCTTGGCTATAGCCCATTAATTAAGAATGGTGGAGGGGGGCAGATTCGAACTGCCGAACCCGAAGGAGCGGATTTACAGTCCGCCGCGTTTAGCCACTTCGCTACCCCTCCGACATATATGGTGGAGGATGACGGGATCGAACCGCCGACCCCCTGCTTGTAAGGCAGGTGCTCTCCCAGCTGAGCTAATCCTCCATTTTGCCTGGCAACGTCCTACTCTCACAGGGACAAGGTCCCAACTACCATCGGCGCTAGAGAGCTTAACTTCCGTGTTCGGTATGGGAACGGGTGTGACCTCTCTGCCATCATTACCAGACTTTATTCATTTAAGACAAGAATCATTGTAACTCATTCACTTTTGAAAGTCAATAAGTTTTTTATATTCTTTCAAAACTAGATAACATTGCTCATATTATATGGTTAAGTCCTCGATCTATTAGTATTCGTCAGCTCCACATGTCACCATGCTTCCACCTCGAACCTATCAACCTGATCATCTTTCAGGGATCTTACTAGCTTACGCTATGGGAAATCTCATCTTGAGGGGGGCTTCATGCTTAGATGCTTTCAGCACTTATCCCTTCCGCACATAGCTACCCAGCTATGCCCTTGGCAGAACAACTGGTACACCAGCGGTGCGTCCATCCCGGTCCTCTCGTACTAAGGACAGCTCCTCTCAAATTTCCTCGCCCAACGACGGATAGGGACCGAACTGTCTCACGACGTTCTGAACCCAGCTCGCGTACCGCTTTAATGGGCGAACAGCCCAACCCTTGGGACCGACTACAGCCCCAGGATGCGATGAGCCGACATCGAGGTGCCAAACCTCCCCGTCGATGTGGACTCTTGGGGGAGATAAGCCTGTTATCCCCGGGGTAGCTTTTATCCGTTGAGCGATGGCCCTTCCATGCGGAACCACCGGATCACTAAGCCCGACTTTCGTCCCTGCTCGACTTGTAGGTCTCGCAGTCAAGCTCCCTTATGCCTTTGCACTCTACGAATGATTTCCAACCATTCCTGAGGGAACCTTTGGGCGCCTCCGTTACACTTTAGGAGGCGACCGCCCCAGTCAAACTGCCCACCTGACACTGTCTCCCGGGTCGATAAGACCCGTAGGTTAGAATTTCAATACAGTCAGGGCGGTATCCCACCAGCGCCTCCACCGAAGCTAGCGCTCCGGTTTCAATGGCTCCCGCCTATCCTGTACAAACTGTACCAAAATTCAATATCAGGCTACAGTAAAGCTCCACGGGGTCTTTCCGTCCTGTCGCGGGTAACCTGCATCTTCACAGGTACTATAATTTCACCGAGTCTCTGGTTGAGACAGTGCCCAAATCGTTACACCTTTCGTGCGGGTCGGAACTTACCCGACAAGGAATTTCGCTACCTTAGGACCGTTATAGTTACGGCCGCCGTTTACTGGGGCTTCAGTTCAGAGCTTCGCTTACGCTAACCCCTCTCCTTAACCTTCCAGCACCGGGCAGGTGTCAGCCCCTATACTTCGCCTTACGGCTTCGCAGAGACCTGTGTTTTTGCTAAACAGTCGCTTGGGCCTATTCACTGCGGCTTTCCGTTAAGAAAGCACCCCTTCTCCCGAAGTTACGGGGTCATTTTGCCGAGTTCCTTAACCAGAGTTCTCTCGCACACCTTAGGATTCTCTCCTCGCCTACCTGTGTCGGTTTGCGGTACAGGCACCTTTTATCTCGCTAGAAGCTTTTCTTGGCAGCGGGGAATCAAAGACTTCGCTCCATAAGGAGCTTCCCCATCACAGCTCAGCCTTCACGATAAGCGGATTTGCCTACTTATCAGCCTAACTGCTTGGACGTGCACAACCAATCGCACGCTTCTTCTATCCTTCTGCGTCCCTCCATTGCTCAAACGATAAAGAGGTGGTACAGGAATATCAACCTGTTGTCCATCGCCTACGCCTGTCGGCCTCGGCTTAGGTCCTGACTAACCCTGAGCGGACGAGCCTTCCTCAGGAAACCTTAGGCATTCGGTGGACGGGATTCTCACCCGTCTTTCGCTACTCATACCGGCATTCTCACTTCTAAGCGCTCCACCAGTCCTTCCGGTCTGACTTCACTGCACTTAGAACGCTCCCCTACCACTGATACCATTGGTATCAATTCGCAGCTTCGGTGGTGTATTTAGCCCCGGTACATTTTCGGCGCAGAGTCACTCGACTAGTGAGCTATTACGCACTCTTTAAATGGTGGCTGCTTCTAAGCCAACATCCTAGTTGTCTAAGCAACTCCACATCCTTTTCCACTTAATACACACTTTGGGACCTTAGCTGGCGATCTGGGCTGTTTCCCTCTTGACTACGGATCTTATCACTCGCAGTCTGACTCCTAAGGATAAGTCATTGGCATTCGGAGTTTGACTGAATTCGGTAATCCGATGAGGACCCCTAGTTCAATCAGTGCTCTACCTCCAAGACTCTTACACTTAAGGCTAGCCCTAAAGCTATTTCGGGGAGAACCAGCTATCTCCAGGTTCGATTGGAATTTCTCCGCTACCCACACCTCATCCCCGCACTTTTCAACGTGCGTGGGTTCGGGCCTCCATTCAGTGTTACCTGAACTTCACCCTGGACATGGGTAGATCACCTGGTTTCGGGTCTACGACCACGTACTAAACGCCCTATTCAGACTCGCTTTCGCTGCGGCTCCGTCTCTTCAACTTAACCTCGCACGGGATCGTAACTCGCCGGTTCATTCTACAAAAGGCACGCCATCACCCATTAACGGGCTCTGACTATTTGTAGGCACACGGTTTCAGGATCTCTTTCACTCCCCTTCCGGGGTGCTTTTCACCTTTCCCTCACGGTACTGGTTCACTATCGATCACTAGGGAGTATTTAGCCTTGGGAGATGGTCCTCCCAGATTCCGACGGAATTTCACGTGTTCCGCCGTACTCAGGATACATTCAAGAGAGAACGAAGTTTCGACTACGGGGTTGTTACCCTCTACGACGGACCTTTCCAGGTCGCTTCGTCTACCTCGTTCCTTTGTAACTCCGTATAGAATGTCCTACAACCCCAAGAGGCAAGCCTCTTGGTTTGGGCTAGATTCCGTTTCGCTCGCCGCTACTCAGGAAATCGCATTTGCTTTCTCTTCCTCCAGGTACTTAGATGTTTCAGTTCCCTGGGTCTGTCTTCCATACCCTATGTATTCAGGTAAGGATACCATACCATTACGTATAGTGGGTTTCCCCATTCGGAAATCTTCGGATCAAAGCTTACTTACAGCTCCCCGAAGCATATCGGCGTTAGTCCCGTCCTTCATCGACTCCTAGTGTCAAGGCATCCACCGTGCGCCCTTTCTAACTTAACCAAACTAAAATTAAAAAATATGAGCTACACTGTTATCTAGTTTTCAAAGAACATACATTT
>NZ_ALBR01000084.1:0-128457 GCF_002081505.1 Bacillus sp. CDB3
GATTTCCCGGAGTTATCCCAGTCTTATGGGCAGGTTACCCACGTGTTACTCACCCGTCCGCCGCTAACTTCATAAGAGCAAGTTCTTAATCCATTCGCTCGACTTGCATGTATTAGGCACGCCGCCAGCGTTCATCCTGAGCCAGGATCAAACTCTCCAATAAAGTTAGTTTGTCTAGCATCTAAAAATAAAAATTGACGTTTCACGTTGTTTGTTTCGTTCAGTTTTCAAAGAACTTGTCCGCCGCTTCAGAAGCGACTTCATCATATTAACATCTTCATTTTTCGATGTCAACTATGTTTTTTAATTTCTTTTTATCGTTTTCTGCGTTTCCGCATCAGCGACGTTTATTAATATACCATCATGGTTTTTAAATAACAAGTGTTTTTTATAAAAAAAACACAAAAAATTATCTAGCCTACTTTCTTCTATAGAAAGAACCATTATCCTTTCTACTGAAAACATTCATTTTGCTTGTAGACAACTTACTATACACTATCATCAACCAGACAGTATTCCACATAAATTCCTAATCCTTAGCCCTCTTCCTTTTAAATTTTACAATAACCATAACTCTACTCAAGAAGGACAAAGAACCATTTAAATGTAGAGTAACAAAAAACGAGTCCACTATACTAGAGCAAAACTTTAATTAATGCTTCTCTTCAACAATCAGGAATTTCACTTGCATAAATAACGAATTTCCCTTCAAAATATTAACTTAAGATTATTGTTAGAATTTTTTTACATTTAATTAATGAAAAATATCCATTTTTTGTTATATAGTAAGAGAGTGCCCACACAACTATAAATAAACCAATGGAGGAATTATCTTATGGATAGGTTAACAAAGTTTTCATTAAAAAACCGAGCCGCTATTATCATCATGGTTTTTCTCATTTCCATACTCGGCGTTTATTCCGGATCTAAATTACCTATGGAGTTTTTACCAAGCATCGATAACCCCGCAATAACTGTTACGACATTGTCTCAAGGGCTCGATGCTGAAACGATGACCAAAGACGTGACTGATCCTCTCGAAAAACAATTTCGTAATTTAGAACATATCGATGGCATCACTTCTTCTACACATGAAGGGTTATCACGCATCGACATCGCATATACATCCAAGGCAAATATGAAAGACGCGGCACGCGAAGTCGAGAAAGCAATTAATACAATTAAATTACCTAAAGATGTAACTAAGCCTGTAGTTAGTCAATTAAATACTTCTATGATTCCACTCGCTCAAATCACCATCCAGAAGCAAAACGGATTTTCAAAAGCTGACGAAAAACAAATCGAGAAAGAAATCGTACCACAACTCGAAAGCATTGATGGTGTTGCCAATGTTATGTTTTTCGGAAAATCAACTTCCGAATTATCCATCGCACTTGATCCTAACCAACTAAAAGATAAAAACGTAACATCACAGCAAGTATTAACAGTTTTACAGGGAAAAGAAACTTCCACTCCAGCCGGAGCAATTACCGTTAATAAGGAAGAATACAATCTTCGTGTCATCGGGGATATAAAAAATGTAAATGACATAAAAAACATCTCCGTTACACCTCAAGTAAAATTACAAGATGTCGCTCAAATTGAACTAAAACAACATTACGATACAATCTCACACATAAACGGAGAAGAAGGAACAGGATTAGTCATCATGAAAGAGCCGAGTAAAAACGCGGTTGCAATTGGAAAAGAGATTGATAAAAAGATTAAAGATATAAGTAAGGAATATAAAGATCAATATTCTATTAAACTCTTAGCTTCAACTCATGAGCAAGTTGAAAATGCTGTTACTAGTATGGGAAAAGAAGTAATCCTTGGGGCCATTGCCGCAACTCTCATTATCTTAATCTTTTTACGTAGCTTTCGAACAACAATCATCGCTGTCGTCAGTATCCCATTATCTATCCTATTAACACTATTTTTACTCCACCAATCTAACATCACACTTAACATTTTAACTCTAGGTGGCTTAGCCGTTGCAGTTGGACGTCTCGTCGATGATAGTATCGTTGTCATCGAGAATATTTTCCGTCGTTTACAAAAAGAATCTTTCTCTAAAGATATTATTCTCGATGCAACAAAAGAGGTCGCCGTCGCAATTACCTCTTCTACTTTAACAACAGTCGCCGTTTTTTTACCTATCGGTCTCGTATCGGGAGTAATCGGAAAGCTAATGTTACCTATGGTGTTAGCAGTTGTGTATTCTATACTTTCTTCCTTAGTTGTGGCATTAACAGTCGTTCCACTTATGGCTTTTTTACTGCTCAAAAAAACAAAACGTCGCAATTCACATTCTTCACCGCGATATGTCGCTACATTAAAGTGGGCTCTTTCTCATAAGTTTATCATTCTACTCACTTCTTTTTTATTATTTGCAGGATCAATTGCAGCCTACATACTACTTCCGAAAGCGAACATAAAATCTGAGGACGATACAATGCTTTCCGTTAACATGACATTTCCAGCTGATTATGATTCTGAAGCTAAAAAACAAAAAGCCTTTGATTTCGAAAAGAAACTCCTCTCTAATTCTGATGTAACAGATGTTATTTTGCGAATGGGATCTAGCGCAGAAGATGCACAATGGGGACAGACAACTCAAAACAATCTTGCAACTATATTTGTAGTCTTTAAAAAAGGATCTGACATCGACCAATATATTAAAGAATTAAAAAAGGAACATACAGCTTTCGAACCAGCTGAACTTGATTATATAAAAACGAGTTACTCTGACTCCAGCGGCGGAAACAACTTACAATTTAATGTAACAGCTACTAACGAAACAAATTTACAAAAGGCCGCTAACATCGTCGAAACAAAACTAAAAAGCATGGACTCTCTTTCCAAAGTAAAAACAAATATAGAAGAATCTAAAAAAGAATGGCAAATTCATATCGATCAAACAAAGGCTGAGCAACTAGGTTTAACACCAGAATTAGCAGCACAACAAGTATCATTCCTTATGAAGAAATCTCCTATTGGGGAAATCTCAATCAATAATGAAAAAACAACTATTATGATAGAACACAAAAAGGCATCCATTAACAAACAAGAAGATATTTTAAACACAAACATACTATCACCTATTAACGGACCAATTCCTTTAAAAGACATTGCAACTATTTCAGAAAAACAACTTCAAACGGAAATCTTCCATAAAGATGGGAAAGAAACGATTCAAATTACTGCAGAAGCTTCAAGTGAAGATTTAAGTAAAGTAGGCACAGAAGTAAACAAAGCGATAGCTGACTTAGATTTACCTAACGGGGCAAAAGTAAATATCGCAGGTGCTACTGAATCTATGCAAGAGAACTTCGCTGATTTATTTAAAATTATGGGGATTGCAATCGGGATTGTATATTTAATTATGGTTATCACATTCGGGCAGGCGCGCGCTCCTTTTGCAATTTTATTCTCCTTGCCATTAGCTGCTGTCGGAGGCATTTTAGGATTAATCATTTCCAGAACACCAGTTGATGTAAATTCCTTGATTGGCGCATTAATGTTAATCGGAATTGTCGTTACAAATGCTATTGTATTAATAGAAAGAGTCCAACAAAATCGAGAAAACGGTATGGAAACAAGAGAAGCACTATTAGAAGCCGGCTCCACTCGATTACGCCCAATTATTATGACAGCCATAACAACAATCGTCGCTATGCTACCACTTCTATTCGGCCAATCTCAAGCGGGCAGCATGGTATCAAAAAGTCTAGCTGTCGTTGTAATTGGCGGCTTAGCCGTTTCAACCGTTCTTACATTAGTAGTTGTTCCTGTTATGTATGAACTATTAGATAAAATCGGGAGAAAAAGACGCTCCCGCAGAAAAATAAGTACTTCAACAGAAACACCTGATATTTAAACCAAAAGGCGTTATCTTCATAATTGAAGATAACGCCTTTTGTATTCCTCTACCTATCCATAAAGTGAAACTTTAATCAGTGGGGTTTTGTCCACCCCCCACTGATTATTAGCCCGCAACAATCGGGCGTTTACTGCCAGTTCAGCTCCCGTCTAGCTTCTTTGCTCCAGTTGAATTTTGAGGTGGGAGTTTTACCGCCCACAAATAGCGGGATAAATATAATCCATCACTTTTTTACCATACTTCTTTAGTGGTTCTCCAGAATCCACAATAAGATATTCCCCATGTAAAGGCCTTTTACTGCCCGCCAGGCATTTTTGAAATGCTACCTCTGATTCTACTTTTGTAATTTGACTTATCTTACGTTCACGCGTTTGTAACCTACGATTAATTTCTTCTATATTATTAAGATAACATTCAATATATTTATATGTAGCACCATGTTTCTGACATAAATCTATTCCTTTTTTAACCATCCCTTCGTAGAGACACGGACTATCTAATATCACACTGTGCTCTTGCTCCAACAAAAAATCGATCAGTTCCCACTCAATATCATAGGAGATCTTCCCAACCACTGTTGATTCTACACCTTTTTCCTTTAATGATTTTAATAAAGCTGATTTCACGACGTCATGATCTACAATAACAGCACCTGTTAATTTAGCGATATACTTAGAAAGTGTCGATTTCCCAGATCCAGGAAACCCCGACATTTGCAGAAAAAACACTTTCAAATCCCTCCCTATTTTCATCCGAATTTCTATATATCAAGTTACCTATTCGGTCACTCTTCTTCTTTTCCTGCCAACAACAAAATGACCATAAAAAACTCCCTGTTTTATAAACAGAGAGTTTTCATCTTCGACCTATGCCGCTTTTACCTTCTTCGTCGTTTTACTTTTTCTTTTCGTTCCTGTAAAACGTTTGTGTAATATAGACGCTACCAAGCGTGAAATAACATTGAATAGTAATACCATAATAATTAATACAGCTGCAGATTTTGTCGCAATCAACTTCGCATCCGGAATTACTCCTTCAGAATTTAGCTTCCAAATGTGAACCGCTAATGTTTCGGCTGGTCTAAATGGATTTAAAGGATGCGAAGGACTTGAGAAGTCTGCTGCTGAATTTAAAATCGGAGATGTTAAACCCGCCGTGTAAATCAATGCTGCCGCTTCCCCGAATATACGACCCGCCGCTAAAATAATACCTGTAATAATTTGCGGTAATGATGACGGGATAATAATACGAGCGATCGTTTGCCACTTCGTTGCACCTAATCCAAGACTTGCCTCTTTTACATTATGAGGAACTTCTGAAATCGCATTTTCACAAACACGTGTTAAACCCGGTAAGTTTAAAATCGTTAAAGCAAGGGCACCACCCATTACTGTGTATCCCCATCCCGTCATTGTAACGAACACTAACAAACCGAACAAACCAACAACAATAGAAGGTAAAGACGCCATCGTCTCAATACATAAGCGAACAAAACTTAAAAAACGACCTTGTCTTGCATACTCCGCTAAATATATTCCAGCACCTAACCCAAGAGGAATTGATATAACAAGTGTTATAACAAGCATGTAGAAGGAGTTGAATAACTGCGGACCAATTCCACCACCAGCTCTTGTATTACTTGGTTCTCCGAATAAGAAACTAGGATCCCAAAATCCCCATCCCTTTTGCAGAATTTCAAACACTAAGAACACTAGCAAAGCTACAACTAAAGCCGCAACTGCATAAAAGATACCTGTCCAAACTTTATTTACCGTTCTTGCATTCATTATTATCGCTCACCTCTTTGCCCAATCGCTCGAATTACTAAAATAAACAGGAATGAAATAACAAGTAAAATCATCGCTAAAGTCCATAACGCATTGTTCCAAGCTGTTCCGTTCAATGTATTCGTCATATCCATTGTCAGAATACCCGTTAACGTTGCTGTCGGACTATATATTCCTTCTGGTAATTTAATCGTGTTCCCGATTACCATTTGAACCGCTAATGCTTCACCAAAAGCACGCGCTAAACCTAAAACTATACCTGTTAAAATCCCTTGTTTTGCAGCTGGAACAATCACTCGGCTAATCGCTTGCCATTTCGTTGATCCTAAACCGTAAGAAGCTTCCAAGTAATCAAATGGAACAGAGCGAATTGCATCAGAAGCGATACTAGCAATAGTAGGTAAAATCATAATACTTAGCACAATAATACCTGCAATTAAACTAAAACCTACTCCCCCAAACGAATCACGTAATAGCGGCACTAAAATCGTAACCCCTAATAATCCGTATACAACCGAAGGAATACCAACTAATAATTCTAAAACCGGCTTCAATCCTTTATTTCCAAACTTCGGCGAAATTAAATTCATGAATATAGCAAGAGCTATAGCAATTGGCGCACTAATAATAACCGCACCTAACGAAACCACTGTTGAACCTACAATAAAAATCAAAGCCCCAAAGGTTCCTTCGTCAGCATTTGGATTCCATTTTGTCGATGTTAACATCTCAGTAAACGAGATACCACTTTGTGTAAAAGATTGAATACCTTTACCGCAAATAAACGCAATAATAGCTAATGTAATTAAAACAATAAAAATACCACAAAACGTAACAAGCGATCTTCCTATATATTCACTTTTTACGTAATTAATTTGTTTTTTCCCCTTCATCACAGGTCAGACCCCACTTCATAGATTGAAATGAACAGGACTGGCCTTGCAGCCAGCCCCATAAAATTTTATTACTTATTTAATTTAGACATTGGGATGTAACCCATATCTTCTACTTGCTTTTCAAAATCCTTACCTTTTACATAGTCAATGTAAGCTTTCGTTGCTTCTTTTGCCTCACCTTTTGTTACCATGTACTCGTAAGACCAGAATGGATATTTACCAGACGAAATGTTTTCAACTTTCGGTTCAGCACCATCAATTTTCACTGTTTGTAGTGCCCCTTTTTTATCGCCAACCATGTAAGACATTGCTAAATAACTTACTGAGCCTGGCGTAGAATTGATTGCTTGCTCTACTGCACCGTTAGAATCTTGTGTTGTACCAGTTCCATCATTAATTTTCGCGTCTTTCATAACTGTCTTTTCAAATGTAGCACGTGTACCAGATGAAGCTGGACGGTTAATTACGTTGATTTTTTCATCTTTCCCGCCTACCTCTTTCCAGTTTGTTACTTTTCCAGTGAAGATATCTTGTACTTGTTGTACTGTTAAGTTATCAACTTTTACATCTTTATTTACGACAAGCGCGAATGCAATACCCGCAACCTTGTTATCTACTAATTCTTTCGCTTTTTCAGCATCTTTTATTTTATCTGAAGCCGGAACATCGGAATTACCAATTTGTACTGCACCCGATGCTACTTGGTTAATCCCAGTTCCACTACCGCCACCTTGAACTTGAATAGAAACCTTTGAATTTTTCTCCATGAATTTCTTTCCAGCTTCCTCCGCAAGAGGTAGAAGAGCCGTAGAACCAGCCGCTGCAATCGTACCTGATAATTCTTGTTTTGCATCGCTACCTTTAGCAGCTTCCTTATTATCCGTACTTTCTGCTTTTCCACATCCAACTAATGCACCTGCAACAACTAAAGCCGCTAAAGAAAATTTAATACCCTTTTTCATAACCATGTCTTGTACCCCCATTTGGATTATCACTTTTCGAATTCATCTTCTTTCGAACACAAATTCATTGTAGGACAACAATATTATGTGAGTGTTAAGCAATTTTTAAGTTTAAGTAAATAGGGGTAACATCCCGCAAAAGCTAGACACTCCAACATTTATAGTTGAAAAACCCAACAAAATCCACACTAAACATGCATTATTGTAAATTTAATCTTAACAATGTAAATCTAATGTAAATATTTTTCTGCATTTTCCCCTTTAGATTAAAACTACATTTACAATCACCCTATATTTTTAAGTTTTTACACCCTTACTTTATTTACATTGAGAAGAATTTCAGTAATTTTTTTCGGTACAACTAAATAAATTGGAACAATTCTAAAAATAATTGAATATTTTTAAAGTACTAATTGACAGCATCATCCAATGTGGTCTACTATATTACTAACAAAAAGTTTACCTAAGGAAACTTTTTAAACTTAAACTAACAATATAGAGATGAGGTAACTTTTATGGTATCGGCTAATATAAAACCACTTTCTGAATTTAAAACAGGAGAGTTTGTACAAATTGAGAAGATACAATTAGAAGGAACTATGAAACGACGTTTATTAGACTTAGGATTTGTCCCTGGGGCAACGATTAAAGTATTACAACGCAGTCCACTTGGAGATCCGGTCGCTTATCAAGTAAGCAACACAACTATTGCACTACGCAAGGAAGAAAGTTCCCTTATTTTCGGGGTATTAATAGGAGATGATTTCAGATGAGCAAACATCGCATTGCTTTAGCTGGCAACCCGAATACCGGGAAAAGTACATTATTTAATACTTTAACAGGCTTAAAACAACATACTGGAAACTGGACGGGAAAAACTGTTTTAAAAGCTGAAGGGGAATATGAACATAACGGAAGTAAATATACATTAATAGATTTACCTGGAACTTACTCACTATATTCAAATTCTGCGGATGAAGAAGTAGCAAGAGATTATATTATATTTGAAAAACCAGAAGTAACTGTAGTTGTTATAGATGCAACTGCTATGGAGAGGAATTTAAATTTAGCACTCCAAGTGATGGAAATGACGAACAACGTAGTCGTTTGCATTAACTTAATTGATGAAGCTGAGAAAAAAGGCATCGTTATTGATGAAAAGAAATTAGCAAAATCGCTCGGTGTACCTGTAGTTAAGATTTCTGCTCGTAACCGAGTAGGTATTGGGCATTTGCTAAATGTCATCGCTAAAGTAGCAAATAAAAAATTAATTCCAACACCAATTAAAATTTCTTACAGTGAAAAAATCGAAAATATGATTCAGGAATTAGAACCGCAAATTTATAAAGTGTTCGGTGATACGTATCCAGCACGTTGGATTGCGTTACGTATATTAGATGGAGATAAAAATTTCTTAACTACACTTCAAAAACACCATAATGAACCACTTGTAAGGGAGGTCGTAATTAATGGAATCTCACTCAGCCAGTAAGGCTCTTCCTTTAGACTATATTATTCAACATGCACAAGCACTCTCAAAAGAAGATATACGAGATGATATTGTCGGAGATATTTATCGAACATCTGCAAGCATATGTAAAGAGTCTGTTCAATATACAAATACTGATAAATTGTACCGTTCTGAAAAACTAGATAAAATTTTCACATCTCCCATCTGGGGATTCCCAATTATGCTCGGTATTTTATCAATCATTTTTTATCTTACAATCGCAGGCGCTAACGTACCATCTGATATGATTGCTGAGTTCTTCGGATGGGCAGAAGGATATTTAACATCTTGGTTCCAAGCAATGCATGCACCTGAATGGTTACATGGCATTTTAATACTTGGTTTATTCCGCGGTATCGGTGCTGTTATTAGCGTTATGTTACCACCTATGGCAATCTTTTTCCCTATGTTCGCGCTATTAGAAAACTACGGATACTTACCACGTGTCGCATTTAATATGGACCGATTATTTAAAAGATCTGGCGCACACGGTAAACAGTCTTTAACAATGGCAATGGGATTTGGTTGTAATGCAGCTGCCATTATGTCAACACGTATTATTGAATCACCACGTGAACGTATGCTTGCAATCTTAACGAACAACTTCGTTCCTTGTAACGGTCGCTGGCCTATGTTAATTTTAATGGCTTCATTATTTATGGCTGCTGGTTATACAGGTAGTATGCAAACTTTAGTTACTGCTGGCGTTGTAGTTGGAATGGTTGTAATTGGTGTTATTATGACATTAACTGTTTCTTGGGTACTATCAAAAACAGCTTTAAAAGGTGTGCCAACTCACTACACTCTTGAGTTACCACCGTACCGTAAGCCAAAAGTTTGGAATACAATTGTACGTGCAACACTCGATAAATCAATTTATGTATTAAAACGAGCTATCGTTGTAGCTGCCCCTGCGGCTGCATTAACTTGGTTACTTGCTAATATTTTCATCGGTGACACAAGCTTACTTATGTATTTTGTAAACTTCCTAGATCCGTTCGCTAAAATGTTAGGACTTGATGGATTTATTTTAGCTGCATTCATTCTTGGACTACCAGCGAATGAAATTGTTATCCCGATTTTATTAATGTCTTACTTATCAACCGGAGCTTTAACTGAAATAGATGATTTTAACCAAATTAAAAATCTATTCTTAGAAAATGGTTGGACTTGGTTAACAGCGTTAAACACAATGTTGTTCTCACTTCTTCATTTCCCATGCGGAACAACACTGGTTAACATATATAAAGAAACAAAAAGTGCAAAATGGACATTCTTATCGTTTGCAATCCCTACCGTTATCGCAATTATTGTTACATTCCTCTCTACACAATTGGTACATTGGTTAGGACTTTTATAAAAAACAAAGCATACATAGAAGGTATCCCCCTTCACATATGCTTTGCGCGAAAGAAACCTGAAAATCATTCAGGTTTCTTTTTTTCTTTCCACGGCTGCGCTCCATACGTTGTAATTTTTTTATGAATAAAATATATAGTCCCCGGAAGAACCGCCATTAATATCGTGCAACTAATTCCTAAGCCAGTAAACAACTTCCATCACCTTATTTCACTCTTTTCGGTAAGGCTGAACCTGAATGCTCAATTGTCGGATGAACATGAACAGTAACCTCCGCATTACTAAAGTAATTTTCACCTTGATCCCAATTCTTATCTATCTTCTTCCATTCTTTATAATTATGCCGCTTATATACTTCCCCTAACTCCAATACATCTACCTTATATTTTTTTTGAACAAGTTTAATCGATTTTTGGATGCGCTTCTCCATTTCCTCCGCAATGTTTTTCTTTAATCGATTTTCGTTCATAATTTGTTTATGATCACTAAAATGCAACTCAGCTAAAGTCCCGTCCAAATATAAATGAATATCAAACTTCGGTTTTGTAGCATTTTTCGTAGCTACTTTAATCTTTCGGTGCATCTTATGAATTTCATATGTAATAAGCTGACTCTTTTTACGTATAGTAAAAAAACCTCCAATTTTTTTACCTATTATATAATTCATTCCTAATGTTTCTTCCCCACTCAAAATACCTACACACTTATTATCCTTCCCGCGAAACAACGCTGCCCCGTTCATTTGTACCCCTTGTTTTGTTAGTTCGAGAATAGGTAATACGAAACTTCGGTTAGAAATCATCTTTTCCTGTACTTCACCAATTCTTGCAGCCTCAATCATTTGAGCATTTTTCGGAGGATGTTCAGCTAACATATCAATATACTGCGCCGGTAAGTTCTCAGGCTTGGCACTCTGCTTTAAAATAGCTTCTGCATTTTTCTTAGAAACGAACAAACGAATATTTCTTCTCATCTCATGATCGCGAATATATACATCTAACGTATTTTGTAAAACATATGGATTCGCTAGTAAATCTTTAGAAAAAATTATCACTTGTATATGCGGAAAGAATAATGAGCGACTAATTTTTTTAGCAATAATTCGTATTTGCTCAAAGACACTATCTGCTTTCGCACTAACATTAATATAATTTTCACTATCTCCACCGCCTTGGCCACCTTGTCGCGCTAACTTACTGGGAAGTACCATCTGATACGTCCCTTTCATAATTGGATTTGATTTCTTTGCCTTCACAATATCGTAAGCTGCACCTACTACAAATCCTCTTTCTTCTATTTCTTCTAGCTCAGAGCACCCACTTATAGATCCAACTAAAACCATAACCATAATAATATTAAGAAGGTGTTTCATTTCTACCATTCCTTCTTTTTATTTTATATACAATAAAAACTAACAAAGGCGCTAGCACGACAAACCCCATATCTATCCAAGCTAAATAAGTCCCATAACTTGACAATCCCTTCAAATTACTAGGTATCATATTCACCATAAAAATAATCGGGGCACTTACAAAAATGAAAATATGTTTCTTCACTTTCGGAAACATAGCGCAAAATAATAAAGATGCGACGTCATAATACATTGCTGTAGTGTTATAAATAGTAATAATCCAAGTAGTAAAAAAAATGGCATCAAATCTTTCTAAAAAACCTCCACCAATTTCTATTTCTTTGCCTAATTCAATTGTAGGATATGTCAATCCACGGGTTGTCATATACGTAAAAACGCTAATACAAGTTACATAAATTAAAATGTATGACAGCACATTTACCATCACTGCTTTTGCAACTGCCATTGGCGCTTTTTTCGCTGTCTTATCGTTCAACAACACAGCATAAAACAGAGCTACCTCAAATCCGATAAATGTGAAAATAGAATTTTTAACTCCTACAGCATATTGACTTACGTTCGTTTGAAAAGCCGGTAGTAAATTGTTTATTTCCATTAAGTTCACATTCAATAAAGAAAGAAGCACTATCGCAATTAAAACAATTGGTAAGAATAGAACATTTAATCTTAATAAAGCTGCTCTCGATCCTGCTATTCCATAAATAACAACTAATAAGAAGAAGAAAGACAATAGCTGCACTGGTGTATCACTAAATAAATATGTTTGTGAAATAACCGCAATCATTCGCGATTCATATGCTGTCAAAGCTGCAAACGTTAATACTAAAATGCTACTAATTGTGTATGCAACAGGCTTCGTCAAATGCGCACTTGTATATTGAACAAAGTTTTGTTTTGGGAATAAAATAGCTACCCTCGTTACAAACCAACCTAAAACCGCACATATCACTCCACCCAAAAGCAAAATAATCCAACCGTCGGAAAATAAAGTTTGCATAGCAATATCTCGAGGCATAGATAATGCACCTATACCGATAATTGTTGACGATACCGCAAAACCAAGTTCCCGAGACCCAATTTCTTCATCCCCATATTCAAATGGCTTCAATTACTCTCGCTCCTTTGGATGTAGTGTAGAGTCTTTCGTTTGTAAATATTCTGGTCTCTCTTTTAACATTGATTTTGGTAGGCGAACCAATTCTTCTTCCCAATCTTTATAAAAAGCAGGAGCAATAGGTGTTGTATACGGTACCCCAACACTCTTTAAATTTGTAATATGGACCGCAAGTGCAATAAGAGCTAAAATAATCCCGTACAATCCAAAAGCAGTCGCGGCTAATACAAAAACGAAAAGTAAAATCCTAAACGTAATCGTAATGCTATATACAGGAAGTGAAAATGTAGCAATTGCGGTAACCGCAATAATAATTACTAAAAACGGATTTACAATCCCCGCATTTACTGCCGCTTCTCCAATTACAAGACCACCTACGATGCCAATTGTTTGTCCCATCGGTTTCGGAAGCCTAATCCCGGCTTCTCGTATTAATTCCATCGTTAATGCCATCATTAACGTTTCTATATAAGCAGGAAACGGCACCCCTTCTCTCGCTCCCGCAATGGAATAAGCTAGTTTAGATGGAATAAGCCCTTGATGATACGATACAAGCGCTACGTACATGGCAGGTAATAAAACTGCAGCGATACCTGATCCCATACGTAAAACTCTTAGTAACGTTCCAATTATCCAACGCTCATAATGATCTTCTACAGATTGAAAAATATCAACAAACACTAGTGGAGCTATAAGAGCAAATGGTGATCCATCTACTAAAATGGCCGCTTTCCCTTTCGCCAATGCAGCCACTATATTATCTGGTCTTTCTGTATTTAAAAACTGTGGAAACGGCGACAAATTATTATCTTGAATTAATTGCTCAATCGTTCCTGTCTCAAAAATGACATCTGTCACTATTGATTGAAGACGCCGATTTAGCTCGTTTACGATGTAAGGGTTAATAATATCCTCTATATATACTAGGGTTACTTCTTTCTGCGATCGCTTCCCCATAATATAAGAGTGAAACCGTAACTTCGGATCACGTAAACCACGGCGAATTAACATTTTATTCACATTAATATCTTCATTTAACCCAACCCTCGGTCCACGTATTAAATCTTCTGTCACTGGCGGTTCTAAACTTCTTTTTTCCCAAGCTCTACTATTAATTACGATAGCGGTTTGAACATTATCAATTAATATAACTGTATCTCCTGCTAAAACCGCATTTATAATATCTGGAAAAGTCGTCTTCTTACCGACTTCTGCAATAGAAATAAAACGATCCAATAATGTCTGAACCACAGCTGCTTCATTTGGTATTTCTTCATATTGAAGTGTACGAACTACATATTTATAAACATTATCCTTATCTGTCAATCCACATAAAAAAACAACCGCACAACGTGTAAAACTACCAGCAAGAGCAACTTCTCTAATTGTTAAATCATTAGGTGAACCTAACTCATTTCTAATTTCCTTCATAACTTCAAACAAGTTACCTTTTAGCTCTAACAATTTCCCCACCTAACTTCCTTTTTAACAAGTTTTTAGTTAGATTCCGCTAATAGAAGAAAATATATACAAAAAAGAGCTATCTCTTTTCGAAGATAGCTCTAACATACGAATTACTTTTCTACTATTATATTGTCGGTCTTTACAGATACATTTCTTGTGAATCCACTAACTACAAACATCACAATAATGTTAACTAACAACGCGACTATACCTACATTTAAATCTTTCATATACTGCGGGACACCCCGGAACATTGTAGCTATAGTAGAACCAGATAAGGTGATATATGCGACGATTAACAACCCAATTCCCATCCCCGCAATCGCACCTTGTTTCGTAATAATTTGACGAGGAAACAAACTACATACAAGCGCAGGGAAAAGTTGCGTAACTATACTGTATCCCATTAAAAGAAGAGCCCCTATCGTTTCTCCCCCTTTAAATGTAAACAATACTGCAACAAGCGTTACAACAGGTACAAATAACTTAGCTACTTTTGCAACTTGTCTATCTGAAGCAGATGGCACCATTGTTCGGTAAATATTTTTTGCTAACAACGTAGATGCCGCCATAACAAGCATGGAACCCGGAACTAATGCCGTTAACACTCCTGCACTACCAATAATACCAATAAACCATGGATCAAACGTTTGAAGAGCCAGACGGAATAACGAAAGATCTACATCCGCTCCCTTTAACCCTGGAACTTGCAATATAGCAGCAAACCCTGCAAAGAATACGAAAAGCAACACTAAAGAATAAAGAGGCATAATCGCCGCATTTTTCCTAAATACTTTTTCATTTTTTGCAGAGAAAGCCGAAGCGAATGTATGGGGCCACATATAGAAACCAAGAGCCGTTAATATAATAGTAGAAACAAACCAAGAAATACTCATTCCTTCTTCAGGTAAAGATAAAAAACCTGGTTTCGCTGCTTCTACAGCTTCGAACATCGGCTGAAATCCTCCATAATAATGGTACGGTAAATATATACCTAAAAACATAACGATAAATAGTATCATAATATCCTTCAAAGCAGCTGTCCAAGCCGATCCATGTATACCTGAAACCATTACATATATAGTTATAACAATAGCACCAATCCATACTGCAATAACTGGTGATACTCTTCCATAAGATGCTTCCGAAACGATGATCCCTAATCCCTTTAGCTGTAAAACGAGATATGGGATGATAGAAATTACACCAATAATTGAAACAATTATCCCAAGCGTCTTACTGCTATATTTTTTCGCAAAAAAATCGGACTGCGAAACGAGGTTGTGCTCTTTTGCATATTTCCAAATTGGAGGCAATAAGAAATACGATAAAATATAAGCTAATGCACCATACCCTAAAATATAAAAAGTAGGAGCTCCTTTACTATACGCCCAGCCACTTCCTCCTAAAAATGTGAATGTCGTATAAATTTCGCCTGCCATAAGGAGAAAAACGAAAATAGTTCCAAACCCTCTTCCTCCAACTGACCATTGCTCTAAATTCATATCTTTTCCACGTTGTGCTCGAATCCCTAAAAATAGTGCTAAAAATAAGAATAAAATAATGATAAGTAATGCTGTCATTTCACATCCCCCTTATTAGCAGGATCGAACACGTACACAAGCCCCATACAAAGAGACGTAATGAGCACTGATAATAATACCCAAAATAATAGAAAGGGCATCCCAAGTACGTAAGGAGTGACCGAATTTGCAAATACTGGTCCAATCACTAGACAAAAAACTGGAATAAGTGCTAGCACGTGTATTTTCTTCATCTCATTCTCCTTTACTTATAAAATTCATAATGGATGATACAAAGACTTCCATTCCAATTGGTAATGCATCTTCGTCAATTGTAAAACGAGGATGGTGATGCGGATATATAATTCCCTTCTCTTCATTGCCTGCCCCTATAAAAAAGAACGTCCCTGGTGCCTTTTGTAAAAATGCCGAAAAATCTTCTCCTGCCATCGTTGGTTGTAAACGAACAACTCCTTCTCTTCCATACAGCTGTAATGCCGTATGTTCAATAAGCTCTGTAACTTCATAATCGTTCACAACTGGGCGATATCCATACTCATAAGAAAATGTATACTTAGCACCATAAGATTCTGTAATATGTTTGACAATCCGTTCAAGCTTCTCCTTTGTTTCCTCTCTTAATTCATGCCTTAAACTTCTCACTGTCCCCTCAATCTCCGCTTGTTCCGGGATAACATTATGGGTTGTCCCAGAATGAAATTGCGTAACAGATACTACGAGAGAATCTAACGGGTTCGTGAGGCGAGATACAATTTGCTGGATTTGCGAAACAACTTGTGCACCAATGGCGATACTATCAACTGTTTCGTGCGGAATTCCAGCATGCCCACCTTTTCCCTCTATCGTAATTTTAAAAACGTCCGGTGCCGCCATCGCAGGACCATAAATTACACCTATTTTCCCAACCTCTAATGACGCCCACAGATGAGCACCAATAATGTAATCCACACCTTCCATCACTCCCGCTGCGACCATTTCTTCTGCACCACCCGGAAAGTTTTCTTCTGCATGTTGAAATAAAAAGCGAATCTCTCCTTTAACTTTCTCTCTTTCCTCTACTAACTTATGTACTACACCAAGCAATATTGCCATGTGACCATCGTGACCACACGCATGCATTACACCTGGATATGTAGAAATAAAATCAAATTTATTTTCTTCATGAATAGGAAGAGCATCCATATCAGCACGAACCGCGATGGTTTTACCAGGCCGCTTACCAATTAACCTTGCCATTACACTATATTTAGTAGGTCGCGAAACTTCTAAATACGGGATTTTCCGAAGTATGTCGAATACAAATTGAGATGTTTTTTCCTCTTGAAAAGATAACTCTGGATACTTATGAAAATGCCTTCTCCACTCAATCAACTGATTCTTTAATAAAACACGTTCCTTTGCGACATCCATTTCTCTTCTCCCCTTCTTCACCAAGTTAAATGTTATTATAGCGTGAATCTTTAACTTTTAAAAGAATCTTCAGAATTTTCTATATTATAAACTTAAAAATAAAAAGCCATCCAAAAGATGACTTTTTCATTATTACAAAATAGTAATCGCTTGTTTTCCCATTTGCTCCCAAGCTTTCTCAAATTCTGCTCGCGGAACAGCCAAACGTGGATTGTTTTTAAGAGGGTCATTTACATATACAAAGTTTTGATCATATCCAATTACTACTGCACTATGTTCATAATATGTAATTTTCACTTCGCCAGAGCTTGTATTCCATGTTTCAAAACTACTTTCAGCTAGTGGTTTAAACGTTGTATTAATAATGACCCATACTGGAGAACCAGAACTAATTACTTTATATATATCTTGCATATCTCTACCTGTTAAATTAATTACTTTTTCAGGAACATACTTTTCTGCTAAATTAAAAATCGGTTGATTATATACACCGTATCCCGGCTCAGCTTTCGTATAAATATTTCCAACGAATCCCTCATAAGGATTTCCATGCAAACCATTTTGTTTAAATGGGACGCGATGAATTTCACTAGCAAGTTGCATCTTATCTACTTGTATACCTTTGTATTGTAGCAACATAGCCAAACTTGTAACTTCACATCCACGAGGTAATTCTGGTAACTGCTTTATAAACGGAACATTTTCAATCATAGCCGCTTCTTTCATTTCAGATAAAAATTCTAAACGGAACACTTGCACCTTTTGCATAATTTTATCTTTCCCTATAAAAAACGCGGCAGCAAATATAATTCCAAAAACAAAAAGATATTTTAACTTTTTCATTTTAAACAAAACTCCATTAATTATTATTTTACAGACATACCTCTTATCATTGTACCTTTCTTCTTACTAGTTTGCTAGAAAGATTCTGTGAATTATTATTCATAGATATCATTTTAAAATTCTAATTATTTTTAATAAAAAGAAAAAACAATATACTTTTTCAGAATTTTTTGCTAAAATAAAAATCATTAACCTGGTGAAGGAATTAAATTTCTTTCACTAGGTTAATAAACATTCTAAGGTATTTAGTCATAGTTATCTTTTACATACTCAGTTCACAACAAAATAAGCCGAGTATGTTTTTCATCCCCCACTAATGATTAAAAGCCCAGAATGAAATCAAGTTAACACATACAAGAAAATATGGGGTGAGGGGCATATGAACCAACAAGTAGAACAAACAGATTTAAAACGAACAATGAAAAGTAGACACCTATTCATGATCGCACTTGGTGGAGTCATTGGAACGGGATTATTTATGGGTTCTGGACAAATCGTCCATAATGCAGGACCAGGCGGAGCTATTCTCGCATTTTTAGTCGGTGGTTTCGTTATGTATTTAACTATGTTATGTCTTGGCGAATTATCAGTAGCTATGCCAGAAGCGGGTTCCTTCCAAAGTTACGCAAGCAAATTTATTTCACCTGGTTTTGGATTTGTTGTCGGTTGGATGTATTGGTTAAATTGGGCTGTTACAGTTGGAGTAGAGTTAACAACTGTTAGCATTTTAATGAAACGGTGGTTTCCAGACGTTTCTTCTTGGATTTGGTGTGTTACTTTTGCAGTAGTACTCTTTCTTGTGAACGCTTTATCAGCAAAGGCATATGCAGAAGCTGAATTTTGGTTCGCTAGCGTAAAAGTGGCAACGATTGTTATCTTTATCGTTCTTGGAGGAGCGGTTATGTTTGGTCTCCTCGATTTTAATGGAAAGCCAGCTCCAATGCTTCACAATTTCACTGAAAATGGCGGTCTATTTCCAAACGGTGCATTAGCTGTTCTTCTTACGATGATTACAGTTAATTACTCATTCCAAGGAACAGAGCTTATCGGAATTGCTTCAGGAGAAAGTGAAAATCCTGAAAAAACAATTCCAAAAGCAATCAAAAATACAATTTGGCGTACTCTATTCTTTTTCGTCTTAGCAATTTCAGTTGTTGTCGGCTTACTCCCATGGCAAGAGGCTAATCTAGTTGAAAGTCCATTTGTACTTGTATTTGATGTGGCTGGTATCCCTTATGCAGCGGACATTATGAACTTTGTTATTATTACAGCTGTATTATCCGTAGCTAACTCTGGTCTATACGCAAATTCTCGTATGCTTTGGGCGATGGCAAAACAAGGAATGGCTAGTCCAGCTTTTACGAAGTTAACTAAAAGAGGTGTACCACTAAATGCGTTAATTTTCAGTCTGATTTTCGCAAGCCTTTCTTTATTAACAAGTATATTTGCAGCAGATACTGTCTTTTTAATTTTAACTTCTATTGCAGCAATGGCTGCTGTTGTTGTTTGGATGTCGATTGCAGCTTCACAGTTTTTCTTCCGTAGAAATTTCGTGAAAAACGGCGGCGACATAAATGATTTAAAATACCGTACACCACTTTATCCAATAGTTCCAATCGTAGCTTTCTCACTCAATTTCATTACATTTGTTAGTTTAGCTTTCATTCCAGATCAGAGAATTGCTCTTTATTGTGGGATTCCATTTATGATTATTTGTTACATTTTATACCAAGTGAAATATAAAAAAGCTGTCACATTTGAACAGAAAAAAAATATAACTCAGGGAATAAACTAAATATACAAAATATTCAGCTATCTTTCTTATAATAAGATAGCTTTTTTCTATTTCTTGGATATCTTGGTATAACTTTATTTATCTTAAAATTTCCACAATCATGTTTTTCTCTGGAAAATAGTTTACAATGTTATCAAGTTACAAATGATATTCACCTTAAAAAGTGTGCATTTGTGTCTATTTTTTAACAATATGACAAAAACTATTGCCTTCTATAAATTAATAGGTTTATATTGTTTTATTGGCATAGTTTCAATCCAAGGAGAAAGGAGATTTTCAATCGTGCAACTAAAGAAAACGTTTTGGAAGTTGGCTTCACTTCTTCCGTTATCATTACTTCTGTTCCTCGGTGGCTGTGATAAAAAACTCGCAGTATTAAATCCGCAAGGACCTGTTGCAAAAGCACAGTATGATTTAATTGTTTGGTCATTCTTGCTTATGTCATTAATTATCGCAATTGTATTCATTTTGTTTACAGTCATCTTGATTCGTTATCGTGAAAAACCAGAGAATATGGACTATGAGCCACCTGATCAACACGGTAACACATTATTAGAAATCATTTGGACGATTATTCCTGTTATTATCGTTATCGCATTATCGATTCCAACAGTTAAAGCAACTTATGCTTCGGAAGAGGTTCCGCAAGAGTCCAAACATATTAAACCAGTTGAAATTTATGTTACATCTGCAAACTGGAAATGGTTATTTAGTTACCCGGAGGAAAAAATTGAAACCGTTAACTATTTAAACATCCCAGCTGGTGTACCAATTCAATTTAAGCTTACTTCTGTAGGTCCAATGAATGCTTTCTGGGTACCAGAACTTGGTGGTATGAAGTATACAATGGATGGCATGATCATGGACTTATATTTACAAGCTGACAAACCAGGTTCTTACCTAGGTCGTAGCTCGAACTTCTCAGGTGAAGGATTTACTCACATGGAATTCGAAGTTGAAGCAAAAACAAAAGAAAAGTATGACAAGTGGGTAAAAGAAGTACAACAAACTGCTCCTAAACTAACAGAAGATAAGTACAACGAAATTGTTAAACCTGGTGTAGTTGGTCGTATGACATTCTCTAGCCACCACTTAAGTTATGTAGATCCAAAATCACTTGAATATTGTGATTACAACTACTACAAAAACAAAAAATAATAGCTATTATTCCAACAGATTGGAGTGAACACAGTGAAGCTTGATGAATTTTTTGTCACAGGTGACCCGATTATTTACGGAGCTGACGCATCTATCGTTCTTGTGACATTAGCGATTCTTTTCGTACTAACAAAGTACAAAAAATGGAGATGGCTTTGGGATGAATGGTTAACAACTGTTGACCATAAAAAAATAGGGGCCATGTATATTATTTCTGCCGTTATAATGTTATTCCGTGGTGGTATGGATGGTTTAATGATTCGTGCCCAGTTAACATTCCCAGATACAACATATTTAAACGCTGAACACTATAACGGAATCTTTACAACACATGGTACAGTAATGATTCTTTTCATGGCAATGCCATTCGTTATGGGATTAATGAACCTTGTAGTACCATTACAAATTGGTGCTCGTGACGTTGCATATCCGTTCTTAAACGCTTTAAGTTTCTGGTTATTCTTTATCGGAGCAATGTTATTCAACATCGCTTTCGTAATCGGTGGTTCTCCAGACGCTGGGTGGACTTCTTACTTCCCAATGGCGGGTACAGAGTTTTCTCCTGGTGTAGGAAATAACTTCTATGCAATCGCCTTACAGATTTCAGGTCTTGGTACGTTAATGACAGGTATTAACTTCCTAGTTACGATCTTAAAAATGCGTACACCTGGTATGAAATTAATGAAAATGCCAATGTTTACTTGGTCAATCTTAATTACAACAATTATCATTATTTTCGCTTTCCCAGTATTAACAGTTGCTCTTGCATTAATGACATTTGACCGTCTATTCGATGCTCACTTCTTTACGATGGCGAGCGGCGGTATGCCAATGTTGTGGGCCAACCTATTCTGGGTATGGGGTCACCCTGAAGTATATATCGTTATTTTACCGGCATTCGGTATTTTCTCTGAAATCATTAGTACATTCTCACGTAAACGTCTATTCGGTTACAGTGCGATGGTATACTCGATGGTTGCAATTTCTTTACTAAGTTTCGTCGTATGGCTTCACCACTTCTTCACGATGGGTGCAGGTCCAGCGGTTAACTCATTCTTCTCGATCTCGACAATGGCGATTTCGATTCCAACCGGGGTTAAGATCTTTAACTGGTTGTTTACACTGTATAAAGGACGTATTCGTTTTACAGTTCCAATGCTTTGGTCATTGGCATTTATTCCAAACTTCGTAGTTGGTGGAGTTACAGGGGTTATGCTCGGAATGGCAGCAGCTGATTATCAATACCATAACAGCTACTTCCTAGTCGCTCACTTCCACTACGTATTAATTGCGGGTACAGTATTCGCTATGCTTGCTGGATTCACATTCTGGTATCCAAAAATGACAGGTCATATGCTAAATGAACGTCTAGGTAAATGGACATTCTGGATCTTTATGAGCGGATTTAACATCTGTTTCTTCCCAATGTACTTCTTAGGATTAGACGGTATGACTCGTCGTATGTATACTTACTCTGAAAGCCTTGGATGGGGTTGGTTGAACCAAATCGCATCTGTCGGCGCAGTAATGATGGGTATCGGATTCGTACTTCTTTGTTACAACGTAATTTGGAGTGCACGTCATGGTGAACGTGACGTTACTGGAGATCCATGGGACGGCCGTACACTTGAATGGGCAACTCAATCTCCTGTACAACATTACAACTTCGCGAAACTTCCTGAAATTAAAGAAGCTGATGCTTTCTGGTACATGAAACAACGCGGAGAAACAGTTACACCAGCTGCAGAAGACATCAAACCAATTCACATGCCAAGTAATTCTGGTGTGCCTATTATTGCGTCTGGATTCTTCGGTCTTGCAGGTTTTGCATTAGTATTTAGCTGGTTCTGGCTTGCAGCAATCGGTGGAGTTGGTATTTTAGCTTGCTTAATCTATCGTTCATTCGATTATGACGATGGTTACTATGTAAGTGTTGATGAAATTAAAGAAACAGAATATATAGCATGAGAGGTGAAATGACATGGCGGCTTTAGATAAAAGCTTACCTTTGGAATATCAATCCGAGCAAAGCAGATTGAATATCCTAGGATTCTGGATTTTTCTTGGGGCTGAAATTATGCTGTTCGCAACACTTTTCGCCTCTTATCTAGTCCTTGCTGGTCGTACGGCAGATGGCCCAACACCAGCGCAACTGTTTGAAGTTAAAACACTTTTAATTCAAACGCTATTACTTTTAACAAGTAGTTTCACATGTGGTATCGCAATTCACGAAATGCGTAAACACAACCAAAAAGCAATGCTTGGATGGTTCATCTTTACATTACTTTTAGGTGCAGGTTTCCTATTCTTCGAGATCGAAGAGTTCATTATGTACGTTGGTGAAGGCGCAACAATTCAAACAAGTGCTTTCTTATCTGGATTCTTCGTTCTTCTTGGAACGCACGGAGCCCACGTAACAGGTGGTATCATTTGGGCAACTTGTGTTATTATCCAAATTTTAAAACGAGGTTTGACACCAGTTACAGCTCGTAAAGTATTCATTATCAGCTTATACTGGCATTTCCTTGATCTTGTTTGGGTCTTTATTTACACACTAGTTTACTTGAACGGGATGGTGGCGTAAATGGCTCAAAATAACAATCAAGCAAACGGGCATGCCCATAGCGGATTCCCATGGTCACACGTTTTCGGATTTATTTTATCGCTTGCACTAACGTTTCTAGCGTTATACGTGGCACTTTACACAAGCCTGCCTCTTTCAACGATATTAACAACTATCATCATAATGGCAGTTGCGCAAGCATTATTACAATTAATTATGTTCATGCACTTAAAAGAAGGAGAAGGAAGAATTCAAGTTCTTACAATGATATACAGTTTCTTCGTTGCAGCAGCAACAGTTGGTCTTACTGTATGGATTTTCTTCTCAATGTAATTTGCATGAAAAAGACTGCTGAGGAATCTCAGCAGTCTTTTTTTATCCTCTCCCCCTATTACATCCACATTACGGAATTAACAACAGAATCATGAAAAATATACTTATTATGACAAATGTTGAGAAAACTCTTTCTTTATGAAATCGAATCCATATGCGTTGCTTTTCTACCTATTATATGGCTAAATAGGTACTATATTTATTTGAAGGGAGAGAACGCAATGGAACATCATACTTCTGTTCTATCACTTATGGTTGTCGTTGCAATCGCGTTTTCGTTCCCCTTTTGTTACAACGCTTTAAATTAAAAGCACTTCCTGTCGTTGTTGCAGAAATTATCGCAGGAATCTTTGTAGGTAAAAGTGGATTTAACATCATTGAGCCAGATATGTGGCTTCAAGTCTTATCGACACTAGGATTTATCTTCCTAATGTTTTTAAGTGGTTTAGAAATTGACTTTTCTATCTTTAAACAAAAAGGGAAAAAGAATACAACAAACGAACCGAACACATTCCAAGCAGCAAGCATTATCTTCTTATTTATTTTCATTTTATCTTATGCCCTATCGTTACTATTCGTATGGCTAGGATTCGTAGACAATGCAATGTTCATGACTTTAATTATTTCAACTATTTCCTTAGGTGTTGTCGTACCAACATTAAAAGAAAACAACTTAGGAAAAACCGCAATCGGGCAAATCATTTTATTAGTTGCTGTTATTGCCGACTTAGTTACAATGATTTTACTCGCTGTATTCGTCGGATTAAATTCTGAAAGCGGCCAAAGCATGTGGCTTCTACTTCTTCTATTCGGCGCCGGTATTGTAATTTACTTGGTCGCAAGACGCTTTAAAAATATTCCATACCTAGAAAGCTTAAAAGCCGGTAGTGTACAAATTGATACACGAGCTGTTTTTGCACTCATCTTAATATTAGTTGGATTGTCTGAATCTGTTGGGGCAGAAAACATTTTGGGTGCCTTCTTGGCAGGTGTACTCGTATCTCTATTATCACCAAATGACGATATGGTTGAGAAACTCGATTCCATCGGATATGGTTTCTTCATCCCTATTTTCTTCGTAATGGTTGGTGTAAATTTAGAAGTATGGTCTATTTTTAAAGAGCCTTCTAGTATGCTAATGATCCCAATTCTAATTGTGGGACTCTTTATTTCAAAACTGTTACCGTCACTCGTTTTACGAAAATGGTACCCACGCAATATCGTACTCGGAAGTGCTATTTTGTTAACATCAACACTTTCTTTAGTTATTGCGGCTGCACAAATCGGTGAAAAGCTAGGCATCATTAGCCCAAGTTTATCAGCATCCCTTATTTTAAGCGCAGTTATTACTTGTATTTTTGCACCTATATTATTTAAAAAAAATGTTCCCAAAAGTAGAAACACCAAAACCAAAAGTTTCTATTATTGGTGCGAGCAGAATTACCCTTCCGTTATCACTTGATTTAAAACGAGAAGATTATGACGTAACACTGTATATGATACGCCAAAATAAAATAAATGATGAGGAAGCGAAATCACATGACTTCCCTATCGTGAAATTAGACGACATCACAATCGCATCATTAACTGAACAAACAGCATTTAATGCAGACCGTCTTGTTGTTGCAACAAGTGATGATGAACAAAACTTATTATTAGCAGAACACGCAAAAGAACTAGGTGTTGAACATGTTATTGCAAGTGTAGAAGATCCGCTTCTACAAGAGAAAGCAACACAAGAACATATCGCCGTATTCTCAACAATTAACTCTACACGTATTCTATTACGTGCACTTATTGATAAACCAAGTCTTGTTCGCTTAATTACAACAGCAAATGAAACAGTTCGTGAAGTCGAACTACGCAGCAATAAATATAATGGTGTTGCACTACGCCGCCTTCCGTTTTTAGGCGACGTACTCGTCATTCAAATTTACCGTGGTAATAAAGCATTAATACCGCATGGTGATACGAGACTACAACACGGTGATACATTGCTTGTCACAGGTTCAAAAGAACATATCGATACACTGAAAAGCATTTTTTTCCATTTCATATGGTAAAATGTTACTATCATATATTATGAGGATGGATCACATTATGTCTATTGTAACTTTAGCTCTCTTATTATTAGCGGAAATACTAGTTGCCATTATTCTCATCGGTGTTAGCATTGAAATTTGTAGTTACGGATGGAAAAAATCGAATGGAATAAAATACTCTTGCCTCTTACTTGCACTCCTTCTCGGCACTGCTAGCATACTAGGACTTCTCATTGCACCCGCATATTTCTTCTTACAACTTATAGAAAAGGGCCTATAAGAAAGGATGATATTATGATTACAGTGAAACATATTGATGCATCTGAAACATACTTATTACGCAAAAAAATTTTACGTCCTGATCAGTCATTAAAAAATTGTAAATACCTTTCCGACTACGAAATAGACTCCTTTCACTTAGGTGCGTTTCTAAACGATAAACTTATTAGTATCGCTTCCTTTTCAAAAGAACTATACCCAGACTTACAAACTGGTATCCATTATCGCCTACGAGGAATGGCAACATTACCTAACTTCCGAAACCAGCGTGCTGGCACTTCCTTAATCCGTAAAGCTGAACAAATCCTCCAAGAACGTGGTGCAAGCACTTTATGGTGTAATGGCCGAATCACTGTAACAGACTATTACAAACGATTAGGTTTCCATGAGCATGGTGAAATCTTTGAAATTGAACCGATTGGCCTTCATAAAGTACTGTATAAAAGGATATAAGAAAAGCTTTCCGCAATATGGGAAAGCCTTTCTTATATTTCAATCTTCACTTTTTATCTTTTTCATATATATGTATATAAATAAACTAGGAATTAAAAAGCAAGCCAACATAATAAGTCCTGTTATACTAATTTCCTTTATCGAAATATCAGGCGTTGCCACGATACAAATAGCTAAAATTCCAATAACAATACCTACTGGAATTAATAATAGCTTCATAAAATAACTACGCGATACTCCCCCTGTATGCTCATACACTTCCACCGAATTTTTTAAGTTTAAAAAGTTAATAACTACGATTCCGCCCATAAATACCATTAATAAATCTGAAACACTTTCATATCCTGCACCTTGCAAAACGTAGCGATAAAAAACAATACCTAGTATGACGATATTTTGTAAGATGAAAGCTAGTCTAATATGTTTTAACCCCTCAATCATTAAACGTTCATCTTTCACGATTTTCACCCTATCACTCCTTTTCCTCCCAAAACAAATCATTCAATGTTTTATCTACTGCATAACAAATTTTCAAACATAAATCTAAAGACGGATTGTATTTCCCCTTCTCAATTAAACTAATCGTTTGCCTTGTAACGCCTACTTTTTCTGCTAATTGTTGCTGTGTTAAATCTAACTGAACACGTGCGACTTTTATTTTACTTACAGCCATTCATGTTCCTCCTCTACCTTTATTGTAACATATATATTCCATTAAGTAATTTATATTTTACGTAATTGATTTAATTTTCACCTTACTCTACATTAACGGATAGTAAAACGCCCGATTGGTGAGGGCTGATAAGCAGTGGGAATGAACAAAAGCCCCACCGTTTATAGTTTCACTTTATTATACACAAAAAAGGGCCTCTCATAAGAAGCCCCCTTTCTATATCTATATTATAAGAATAAATGACATCCAAATAAAATTGTGAATAAGTATAGTAACGGATGTACTTCCATCCCTTTTCCCTTCGCAATTTTTAAAATTGGATACACTAAAAATCCGATTGCAATTCCATTCGCAATACTAGATGTTAACGGAATACCAACGAAAATTAAAAATGCCGGTAATGCATCTTCGAATTCATTCCAATTAATATCACGAATGCTTTGTGCCATTAAACTACCTACTATAATTAAAGAAGGAGCTGTAATAGCTGCTACACTTGATAAAGAGGCAATAACAGGGCTAAAGAATGCCGTTATAATCGTTAAACAAACGACTACAATACCTGTCAATCCAGTTTTACCACCTGCAGCAATTCCTGCTGACGATTCAATTGTCGCTGCTGTCGGGCTTGTCCCAAAGATAGAACCTGTCGTCCCACCAATTGCATCCGCAATGAACGCCTTACCAAAGCGCTTTTCAGTGTTATCTGTATTTAAACCTGCTTGTTTAATTAAACCGAGTAAAGCACCTGTTGTATCAAATAAAAGTACAAGTAAGAATGAAAAAATAACTCCATATAACCCGTATTGAATTACATCCGAAAATGCATTGATAGGGTTTGAAACAATGATGCCTTCTGGCAAATGTGGCATTGCGACAATGTTATTTTCAAACTTTAATTGCCCTGTAAAGAAAGCAATAATCCCTGTCACAATCATACTAATAAACAATGCTCCACTAACACGTAATACCATTAATACCGCCGCTAATATTAAACCAATTAGAGTTAAAATAACGGCTGGAGAATGGAAGTCACCAATCGTAACTAAGTTAGATGGATGATCAACGATAATTCCAGATAGACGTAATCCAATAAAAGCAATAAATAACCCAATTCCACCTGCAATCGCATGTTTTAAACTGTCAGGAATTGCGACAATTAGCTTTTGCCTAAATGAAGTGAACGATAATAAAAGAAAAATGATACCTGTTACAAATACTGCCGAAAACGCAATGACATATGTAATCCCCTCTGCCTGTTGAACAACAGAATAAGCAAAATACGCATTCATTCCCATAGCTGGAGCAATAACAATTGGATAGTTAGCTAAAAACGCCATACATAGCGTTCCAACAACTGTCGCAATAATAGTTGCCGTAAATGCTTGATCAAATGGTACACCTGCATCAGATAATATTTTCGGATTGATGACAAGAATATACGCAAATGTAAAAAAAGTTGTGATGCCAGCCAAAATTTCTTGCTTCACAGAAGTGTTATACTTTTGTAATTGAAACATACTTATGTACCCTTCCTACACCTGAATTATTATCACACATTCTTTTCTTATTAGTATGTGAGAAAATGTAATACTTAATCTTAACAATCAATAAAAAGAAGAGTCAATATATTCTCTAATAGTTAGAATTTTAAGTTTAAATCTGACAAACTCAGATATAGTACAGTGTATTTTGATTATTTTTGTAGCATAACAGATAGAAATGTTTTATAATTTGAAATAGTTAAATATTTAGTAAACGCATTCAAATATCGTTCACTCTACAGGGGGTATTCTTCTTATGCAGCAAACAAACAAATCTGAAACTTTAAACCGTGGTTTAAAAGAACGACATATTACCTTAATGTCTCTCGGTTCAGCTATTGGCGTTGGATTATTTTTAGGATCGGCTTCTGCTATTAAACTAGCAGGTCCTTCCATTTTACTAGGCTATATGATCGCCGGACTCGTTATTTTTTTCATTATGCGCGCACTCGGAGAAATGGCAATTGAACAACCGGTTGCTGGCTCTTTTAGTAAATATGCAAATGATTACATCAGCCCACTAGCCGGGTATATTACAGGCTGGAATTATTGGTTTTTATGGGTTGTTACTTGTATGGCGGAAATTACAGCGGCAGGAATTTACATGCAGTACTGGTTCCCAGATATCCCGCGTTGGATCTGGGCGTTACTAGCTCTTTTATTAATGAGTGCTTTCAACTTCTTATCTGTAAAAGTATTTGGAGAACTTGAGTTTTGGTTTGCTCTCATTAAAATTGTCACAATTATTTGTATGATAGTAGTCGGTGCTGGGATTATTTTATTCGGATTTGGAAACGGAGGCGTTGCAACTGGCATTTCAAATCTTTGGGAGCACGGAGGCTGGTTCCCAAATGGATTCTCTGGATTACTACTTTCCTTACAGATGGTATTATTCGCTTATTTAGGAGTCGAACTTATCGGGGTTACAGCTGGTGAAGCTCAAAATCCGAAAAAAACACTTGCAAAAGCAATTGATAACGTATTTTGGAGAATCTTATTATTCTACGTTGGAGCTCTATTCGTTATGATGGCAATTTATCCATGGAACGAATTTGGTGAGAAAGGCAGTCCATTCGTACTAACGTTCCAGCAAATCGGTATTGCAAAGGCAGCAGGTATTATTAACTTTGTCGTTTTAACAGCTGCTCTTTCTTCTTGTAACGGTGGTTTGTTTAGTACAGGCCGTATGCTATTTACATTAGCACAACAAAAGAAAGCTCCTGAACGATTCGGCCGTTTAAATAAAAACGGTATTCCTAGTCAAGGAATTATAGCAACAGCAATCGTTTTACTCGTTGGTGTTATATTAAACTATCTTGTTCCTGCAAAAGTGTTTACATGGCTAACTAGTATTTCAACTTTCGGCGCGATTTGGACTTGGGGAATTATATTAGTCGCGCAAATTAAATTCCGTAAAGGATTACAGACTAATAAAAAGGATAAGCTAGCATATAAAATGCCTTTACACCCATTAAGTTCATATTTCTCAATCGGCTTCCTTGTACTTGTACTAGGTATAATGGCCTATTCAGAAGATACACGAATCGCATTAATCGTCGGTCCAATTTGGCTTATCGGCTTGGCTATCGTGTATTATATGAAAGGTTTTCATAAGATTGATGAATCATCTAATTCAAAAATTAGTTAAGTCCACGATCTCTTCCTAATTTACTAGGGAGAGATTTTTTCATTATTCGCGCAAATATTTCTCAATTAAATTAACGTTATCTTTACACTATTTAATATTTTCTACCTTTATTTCCATAGAAAAATCAATTACATTATTAAAGCACATATATTTATTTTTAGGGGGATTCTTCTATGAAGAATAAAAAATGGATTCAATTTTCTTTAGCAACAGCAATCACACTTAGTATAAGGAGTTCCTACATTCCGTCTACTTATGCCGAAAGCTCCGTAGACCCAGCTCCTGAAATTGCTGCAAAAGTTGTAAACCAAAACAATGGGAAGAAAGTATTATTTGATAATACGCACGGGCAAACGGCTGGGACAGCTGACTGGGTTATTGATGGCGGTTTTTCTGATTTCGGAAACGGCATTGCCCAAAACGGATATTATGTAAAAGAACTTCGTAAATCAACATCTATTACATACGAAGATTTAAAAAATTACAATGTATTTATCGTTCCCGAAGCAAATATTCCTTATAAAAAATCTGAGCAAGATGCAATATTACAATACGTGAAAAACGGTGGCAGTATTTTCTTCATTGCCGATCATTATAATGCAGATCGTAATAAAAACCGCTGGGACTCCTCAGAAGTGTTTAATGGATATAGACGCGGGGCATGGGATAATCCAGCAAAGGGCATGTCTAATGAAGAAACAACATCACAAGCTATGCAAGGAGTAGAAAGCTCCGATTGGCTATCCGATAATTTTGGCATTCGCTTCCGTTACAATGCACTTGGTGATGTTTCAGCTAAAAATATCGTCTCACCTGCACAATCATTCGGAATTACAGAAGGCGTTTCATCTGTAGCAATGCATGCCGGCTCTACTCTTGCGATTACAAATCCAAAACTAGCGAAAGGTCTTGCGTATCTTCCAGAAAATCCATCAAAATGGAATAACGCTGTTGATAGCGGCGTTTATAACGGCGGTGGTGTTGCAGAGGGGCCTTATGCTGCAATCGCAAAAGTTGGTCTTGGAAAAGCAGCCTTTATTGGTGATTCTTCCCCTGTTGAAGATGCATCGCCAAAATATGTTCGCGAAGACTCCGGTCAAACAAAGAAAACTTATGATGGTTATAAAGAAGAAAACGATGCTGTTCTATTAGAAAACATAGTGAATTGGTTAGCGAAGCAAGAAACATTTACAAGCTTAGATCAAGTAAGTGGTTTACAGCTTGATGCACCTACAGCTCTACAAACATTTGAACAACCAAGTTTATCAACAGAACCACAACCAGAACCTTGGAGCGCACCAAGTCAAGGTTACCAGTGGTTCAATACAAATACTTTTAAACCAGGTTCATACGGCTATAACGGTGCAGTGACAACGAGTGATTACGTAATTACGCACCCTAGCATTCTACCAAACAATGAAGTGTTCCAAATGAAGATTCAAGTAAATAACTTATTACCAAATACAACGTACAATAATTATTCTTTAGGTATTTTCATAACTGGCGGAACACAGGTAGCAAAAGTTCAAAATACAAATGGCACTTGGCCGTCTTCTTTCGGATATAGCAGTACATTCTCTTTCATAACAAATAACCAAGGATCTGCTGAAAAAATTGTGAACGTACAACTTGATCCAAATACAACTGGACAGGCCACACTTCGTCTACGTCAAAACACAACAGCGAAATATAGTGAAACTGTAACGATTAATAAAAAATAATGAAGAAGGCAATCCACATATGGATTGCCTTCTTCTCACTTCTCTTCTTTTGAGAAAAACATTCTTGAAATAACGATACCTATACTACCAACGATTAAGAATAACACAGCCCTGATCATCATAGACACCTCTGGTAAGTCAAGAAGGAATAACTTCCCTACTGTCACTATTAATACGACTAAGCCCGCATATAATATTTCGTTCATATGTCTATTACGGCCAAACCAAACTGCAAATAAAGCATATACCATCCATAATAATGATACAGATACGCTAATTATACTTCCATCTGTAGAAAGAACTTCACCGATCCTAGTAATTGTAATAAATACAATAACCATTAACGAGTAGAGCGCTATAGAATAAACATATTTACCTAAACTCGCTAACACTTCTTTTGCTTGTATCATGCAATAATAGAACGTTCCTATTAAAATAATATGAGCAACAAACCCTGCTGACATGAACTCATCAAACGGTCTAAAAATCGTCTGTACCATTCCAATCGCATAAATCGTTGCACTTACATACAACTTAATATTTTGCTTTACTTTAATAGCAGTAACCATACCGAGGAAACCTTGTAACAATAATACGATCGCTGCATTCACCAAACTATACTCGTATAAAATCGCTAAACTAAATGACCCCATTGCAAAGCCAAATATTAGATTTGTAAATACAGAATGTTTATTCTTCCTATATTCAAGTACGAACATAGCAGCATGCACAAATGCACTTATAACTAATCCCCACGTTGTAAATTCAGGAATTTGGGAGATAGCTAAAATAAAGAAAACTGCATTTGCACTAAATATCGCCAATCTTACTTCTTGTATAAAATTCCTCTCCGAAAACATATGCCAAAATAACAGCAAATGAATTGTACCGTATACAACCGTTAACTGTACTTGCACATTCTCTACCAATATTGACATAACAACAAAGAAGACAAATAGGACAATTGCCGCAACGACATAAGAAATCATATACAAGTACTTATAACGGTTTCTTAATGCATACCATAATAGGCTAATTGTTAATATCGTCTCATAACTAAAGAAAATATACGTATTAGGAGTCGTACTATTTAACAAGAAAGGAACAAAAAATGCTCCAACCGCCACGAAAATAGCAAGGTATTCCGATCTATATCTTTTCGCTAAATAAATCCCTAAAATAACCCATACAATATTACAGATAAACGCAATACTTGCAGGAATAAACTCATATAAATAATGTGCCGCAAACGTTGTTAAAACAATTCCCGTAATACTTCCTCCTGCTAATACTAGCCCTAATGCTTGCCGCTCTCTTTTAATTTGTATATCTCCTACGTAATACAAACCGGCAGATAGTACTATACCAAACACAACCCGTATCGCTGGTGTTAATAATCCAGCATCTACTCCTGCTTTAAATAACCAAATAACGCCGAGTAGCATAATACCGACAAATATGCGTGGTAACCATGTTTGACAAAACTTTATAATATTAAATGGTTCTGGCTTAAATGCAGATATATCTACTTGTTTCACCTTTGGCTCTTGTATGGACTCCCTCGTCTTAACTACATCTTCTTGTAACTTTTTATTACTTACCGTCTCAATGTATTCTTTCTTTTCCTTATTAACATTTTGTTGAACCTTTTCAATTTCCCTTTGCTTCGCTTTCAAATCATAAAGTGTCTCTTGCATCGTTTCAATTGCCGTTTCGAGTGCTTCTATTTTCTTATTTAAATCTCCCTTCATACGCTCCCCCCTCATTACCGATCATTATTAAACCTATATATTACCAATTATCCTTATCATACTATTAGTCTATTCATGTTCGATACCATTTTTCCCAAAAAAAGAAAGGTGTTTTCCGAAATAGGAAAACACCTCTTACTTATTTTTTCTTATTTATAGCAATACTAACAATTACACCGAGGCAGGAACCTACAAGTGCTGGAGCGATCCAACCTACACCTTCTGTATAAAACGGAAGAATTTTTAGTAGTGGTGTCCATTTATTCATCAGTACACTTTTATTTAAAATATCAATCGCACTAAATAACGCTACGATTCCAATCGTGACCGAATATACGTATACATACTTTCCAATATACTTATGAAATAACCCTAAAATAATAAGAGTTAGGGCAACTGGATAAATAAATCCAAGAATCGGTACTGATACTTTTAAAATTTGCGTTAATCCTAAATTAGCTAAAATCATACTCACAACACTTAATATAAATGCCCACGCTTTATAAGAAACTTTCGGAAATACACTTGCAAAAAACTGACTACAAGACGTAACCAGTCCAATTGAAACACATAAACACGCGATAGTAAAAATAAGGCCTAATAATACTACTCCGCCTTGTCCAAATAATGTCGTCATAACTTGCGCTAACACTTTCGCACCGTTATCAAATGTACCTAATGAACCACTAATTGAACCAACATATCCAAGGATGACATAAATAATAGATAGTAATAGTCCTGCCCCAATTCCAGCAATACTCATATATTTCGCTAAACCTTTATCATCTTCAATACCTTTTGCACGCAAAGCATTTGCAATAACAATCCCAAATATTAGAGCTGCTAACGCATCCATCGTTAAATATCCGTCTAAAAACCCTTGGAACATCGGTGCTTGTCCATAGTTCCCTATTGGCTCTTTCACATCTCCTACCGTTGTAAACATACTCTTTATAAAAATAAGTGCAATCATACATAATAATAACGGCGTCAAAACTTTTCCGAACAAGCCCATTAATTTAGACGGCGATAAACTTAACCAGTAAACAATACTAAAAAAAAGAGCCGTGTAACATAACAAAACTAAGCTACCTGCTTGTGGGAAGAACTGACCTGGTCCCATTTCAAAAGCTAAACTTCCTGCACGTGGTATACCAAGACCTGGTCCAATAAATAAGTACACAATACATGGAAATATAATTGCAAATGAGGAATGAACTCTACCCGCTAACGTTTGAAAACTCCCTGCTTTCGCAATAGCAATAACCCCTAATATCGGAAGCCCTGTTGCTGACATAATAAAACCTAACAATGAAATCCACACATGCTCTCCCGCTTCGTATCCAAGGAAAGGTGGAAATATAAGATTTCCAGCTCCAAAGAACATAGAGAATAACATCAGACTAATAAGCAAAATTTCTTTTTTCTGTAACAATTTCATTTCTTTCTCCTTCTTCAATTTCATCTCGTATGAAATCTATTCCACACATAGGAAAAACGCGATAATCCGCTTCCTTACAAAGAAAACATAGTCCATAGTCTACCACAAAAGAAACACCCATTCTATAAATATTTCCCTTTTCCAATTTCTTCTGAAAAATCAACCTTTATTGACTTCCAATAGTTAATAAAGTAAAATATTAAATATACAAAACTATTCACTTTGTTTTTGTTTGTGTCAGGAGGAAAATTACATGGAATCAACGATACAACTAGAGAAAGAACAACAAAGAAAAAAGAAACATCCTCCCGGTTTATACCTACTCTTCTTTACAGAAATGTGGGAACGGTTTAGTTACTATGGATTACGAGGATTATTAACATTATATTTAACAACAGCTTTAGTAAGTGGTGGTCTTGGGTTTAGTCCCGCTTGGGCACTCTCTATTTACGGGTTTTATACTGGTGCTTGTTATTTCACACCATTAATCGGTGGATACTTAACAGACCGTTTTCTAGGTAGACGAAAAGCCATCACAATTGGTGGTATCACAATGGCGCTCGGTAACCTTACACTATTCGCCTTGCAAAACCAAGTCGGCCTATACCTCGGATTAGCGCTTATTATTATCGGTAATGGATTCTTCAAACCAAATATCTCTACACTTGTTGGAGAATTATACGAAGAGAACGATCCAAAACGTGATAGTGCATTTACAATTTTCTATATGGGTATTAACGTTGGTTCATTTTTAGCTCCACTCGTTTGTGGATTTTTATCAGAAAATTTATTCAAAACAACAGTTGATGGCGTTGTACATTTCGGATTCCGTTACGGCTTCTTAGCTGCTTCAATCGGAATGATTATTGGACAAATTTTATTTACAACACTATCTAATCGCTTCCTTGGTGATATCGGTAAAAAACCATCTCGCGATTTGCAAACGGCTGCTGGACAACAGACAGTAGGAGATACACCGTTAACAAAAAAAGAAAAACAACGTACCGCAGTTATCGTCATTTTAACATGCTTTGTTGTCTTCTTCTGGGCTGGCTTTGAACAAGCTGGTAGTTCGTTAACATTGTATACAAACAAATTTGTAGACCGCTCTGTGTTCGGATGGGAAGTTCCAACATCCTGGTTCCAATCGGTCAATCCGTTATTTATTATTTTACTTGCTCCAGTCATTTCAGCATTATGGGCAAAACTTGCAACTAGAAAAAATGGTGACATGAAAATCCCAACAAAAATGGGACTTGGTATGATCCTACTTGGTATCGGTTATATCATTCTTGTTATCGCTACATTAAAAACAGGTAGTGATGAACATAACATTACAGAAAAAGCAAACTTACTATTTATCGTCTTTACGTATCTTTTCCATACGTTAGGTGAACTATTCTTATCACCTGTTGGACTATCAATGGTTAGCGCACTTGCTCCAGTAAAACTTGCTTCTTTATTAATGGGAGTATGGCTAGCAAGCTCGGGAATCGCCAACATTATAGGCGGACAACTTGCAAGCTTCACAACTTCACTTGGATATGCTGAAGTATTTACAGTAATCGGAGCTGCAGCGATTATTTTAGGTTTTGTTTTATTATTAATTTCTAAGAAATTAGTGAAATGGATGGATTAAAAAAAGATGAGGAATTTTCCTCATCTTTTTTTACGCTTTCTTTCCCTTTTCTATTGCTTGTTCATACAAGCCTTTATATTCACTTGGCACGAAACTCTTATAGAAGAATGAAAGCCAGCTGTCCCCTTTTTTATATCCTTCTTCTCGAATTTCCGCTGCCTTTTTATTTGATTTAAATCCTTCAGTAAACCATTTCTTTAATGTTTCATTCTTTTCATACTTAGCAGGAACTTTTAAGTCGTAGTTTTCAAATGCATATGTATATCCAGCTTTTTCCGCTGCCTTTTTAGCAGACTTATATCCCTTTTCATACGCGGTTTCATATGCTTTCACATATACATCCTTTTCAGTATTCCCAGGTTTCTTTTCAGCTAATTCTTTACCAGCCTTTTCACCAAGTTCCGCTTGTTCTTTTTCAATCTTTTCGGTTCTCTCTTTATTACCTACTTGGAAACCTTCTGCAAAGTTCACCTTAAACTCAGGAGTAATTTGACTATCGTCCATTGTCTCTTGTGCTAACCCTTGCTCCTTACCTTTTTCAAAATGCGCTTTTTTCTGTTCTTCTAAAGACCAAGCTGCAGTATAAGCAGTTGTAAATGCTTGTTTATATGTATCAGATTTTCCAGTTAAATGCCCTTCTGCATTATTTTTCTCTGCTTTAAAATCAGCCTCTCCACTTTTTTGACCTTCAAGCTGCCCTTTTTCCATGTCAGCTTGACGCTGGGCTTCCTCTTGCTTACGTGCCTCTTCTGCTTTTCTTTGCTCTTCGGCTACACGTTGTCTCTCTTCTTCAGCTTTGCGTTGTTCTTCTGCAGCACGCTGTCTCTCTTCCTCTGCTTTACGCTGTGCTTCTGCAGCACGTTGCTTGTCAGCCTCAGCATTGTGCTGCGCTTCTGCTTTTCTTTCAGCTTCTACAGCACCATTATTATTTTGGCTAGGAGCTGGACTCGTTGTACCACTACTAGAAGCTGGTTTATTGTGATAATGATATTCCCCGTACTGCAATCCCCATTTTTCACAATTTGTACGACACGTATGTCCACCATTAGCATCTGTACGTCCTGGATGTGCATAAACAGAAATTGGCGCTACCAATAACGCTACACTTGTTGTTAAAAGAAGTTTTTTTACTTGCTGTTTCACTTTTGTTCCTCCCAAAATCTAGAATCATTACTTTATTATACAAAAATAGAAAAATACTTAAATACCAACTAAAATATTCTTTTATTTCCCAACATTGGATAAAAAAGAAGGTTCACTCTTTAAAGAGTGAACCTTCTTTTTTCTTTATTTCTTCGCCTTCGTTCCTACTAGATCACCCGTAATAACAAAACGCTTAGAATTATCTTTAACAGATACACATGTAATAAGCGTTATCTCATCTTTCCCATGATCCTCTACAACTTCCCATTTATCAGGAGTCACTTCAGATACACCGGTAACAGTATACTCATACTCATTTGCATTGTCATACAAATAAATTTTATCGTTCTTTTTTAAAGTTGATACATCACTAAATAAAACACCTTTTTTTGACATATTATGCCCTGCAAGCGCATAATTCCCTTGTCCCATTACTTGATTTTCTTTTACAGTTGCCGCACCTGATAATAAATTCTTTTCAGTCGACGCTTTTAAAACAGGAAGTTCTACTGAAATACTTGGAATCGAAATACGACCGATTACTTGTTTCTTATCTAATGATGCATTCGCTACTTCTGCCAAGTCTGGTTGATTAATTTTCGAAGCATCTACAAATTCCGTCTCATGCTTTTCATAATCCATCTTTTGAACAGCTTGTACATTTTCAGTCTGTTTCTTTTCAGCCTGATATCCATCATAAAATGGCTTTCCGATTAATACACCACCTACAACAAATAGAAGGATTGCTACTATACTATAAATTCTTTGCTTATTCATATACAATTCCTTTCCGTTACAAAATCTTACTCTATATAAAATGATAAGACAATATTGCTATATGTACAAGTGTAAGCTGAAAAGAAACCTTCTTGCTTCAGCAAGAAGGTTTCTTTTTTAGACTAATTTATTTCTGTACAGGGATACATAAAAGACTGTCATTTGAATAAAAAGCATGAAAAATAAAATATATAATGGGTATCCAGGAATATATAAATTAGCTACAGGAGAAAGTGTTAAAAATCCAATAGCAATAACTATTCCATACCAGAATGAAACAAATGTTGTCCGGCATGCCTTTTGTGTAATTGCTTTTTCCCGCTCGTCTTCTTGTGGAAATAATAACGGGTACATCCAATAAGAAAGAGCTTTATGTTTCTTCTTTTGAACTTTATAAAAAACCGTCGTTATAATAGCTACAATTGTTAACACTCCTAATGGCATCATATTGATTGTTACTTCAAACGGTAATTTCTCAGTTTCAATAATATTTGCTAGCTCTATCCAAGCATAATAGAGCTCAATAAACGCCCAAAAAGCTATCATAAATCTCAGCACATTTAAGATATAAGAAACCCCAATTCTATTCATCCTCTTCCCCCTCCTTATTTAAAACAAACACATCTTCCATCTTTAACTCGAATACATCACAAATCGTAAGTGCTAATAACAACGAAGGAACATAATCCCCTTTTTCAATTGCAGCGATCGTTTGTCTCGTTACTCCAACCTTTTCTGCTAATACACTTTGTGTGAAATTAAAACGAGCTCTTAATTCCTTCACTCTGTTTAAAATGGTCAAATTTACCACCTCTCACCATTATTGTATGATATTCTTAACAAAATATAAACTCAACTTAACATTGTTTCCGCAAAAAAATCCAACTTCACTTGTTGTGAAGTTGGATTTTTATTTAGTTTAAAATTGTAATTTTAACAGTTCTTCTACCCCAAGCATTAGCTGTTGCAGAATCTGGCATTAATAAATCGATAATATGACCTTTAATTGCACTACCCGTATCTCCAGCAATTGCTGTTCCATAACCTTCTACATATACAGTAGATCCTAATGGAATAACTGCCTCATCTACAGCAATTAATTTCATATTGGGATTTGCAGTCAAGTTATGCCCCATCTTAGATTTTACAGTTTCACCCGCTTTATAACCATTTTCAGATGGATCAGCTGTATAAGCAGTTGCTGTTACATAAAATTCTTTTCCACCTTGAGCTGGTTTAGGGTCTGGCTTAGACTCTGGTGTTGTATTTTTTGCTACAGGCTCTGCCGGCTTAGCTGCTGCTGCCTTCGCTTTCGCTAGCTCTTCTTGCTCAGCCTTTGCAGCTGCTTCCGCTTTTGCACGCTCTTCTGCTGCAATTCTCGCTGCTTCTTGTTCACGAGCAATTGTTTCTTGTACTGTTTTCATATTTGACTCAATTTTAGCTTTTTCTTCTGCTGCTAAATTAAGTTGGCTTGCAATCGTATTATATTTAGCTTGAACTGCTTGTAAGTTATCTTGACGCTTTTTCAAGTTATCTTGCAACTCAGCTTGTGCTTTTGTTAATTTTTGTTTATCTACTACTAAAGATGCTTCTTTTTCGTCAATCTCTTTTTTATCTTCTTCAATTTGACGAAGATCTTGTTCTTGTAGACGTAAAATTTCTTTATCTGCATCTAAAATTGTAGATACCGCGTTCATACGTTGTATAAAATCAGCAAAGTTTTTTGATTCTACAACAACCTCTACTACTAAACTCGTATTTGAGCTATTTTGAACAGAAACCATACGTTTTTTCATAATGTCCTTACGAGCAAGGACTTTATCTTCTAAAACGACAATATCTGCTTTTTTTGTTCAATCTGCTTATGTGTTTCATCGATTTTACGTTGAATAGCAGCTTGATCCTCTTTATTTTTTGCAATTGTATTATTTAAATTATGTAGTTCATTTTCGATACCTTGAATTTCTTTACTAACAGCTTGCTTCTCTTGCTCTTTCTTTTGCATATCTGCATCGTTTTGCTGCAATTGCTGTTGCATGTTGTTAAGTTTCTCGTCGTTTGACTCTGCTTTTACAGCGACTGTACTAGAAAGACCTATGATTCCTGCTAATACTAGACTACTGATTCGCTTAAAATAGTTCATAATCCGACTCCCTTCTTATACAGTTATACATGATTTATTTTACAGTTTGTTTACAAAACCATTAAATACAGTTTATTTTTCATGACAAAAAAAAGAGAATTATGAATAAAATGTAATAGATTCTTAAATATTTAACAATTCCTATATTTAAAAATTATAAAAGATGCTAAAATCCAAATATAGAAAAATTAAAAATCCTAAAGGCGGTTGAATTAAATAAAATGTTTACTCAAAAGAAATCACTCCAACATAAAATTGATCAACTAGAAACTCATATACATGAACTAGAAACACAGTTAAAACAAAAAGATGTGGAAAAACAAGAAATTATATCCTCTATCCATAATCGTGTAAAAAGTGTTATGCAAGAGCACGAACTTGTAAATAACCAACATCATACACTCCAAAACTTAATTCAACAATTGAACGCATGCTTTGAAAATGTTTCTATGCGTACTACACATTCCAACGAATTAAATAACGAAATGCTACAAAAAGAGCAAAACTTAATTCAAGCTATTGAGGAAATTATCGATTGCTCTAATGAAGGAAAAGAATCCGTTCATCGCTTACTCATTGTAATTAATAAGTTAGGTGAACAATCTCAACGTACTTCTAATAGTATGAATCATTTAAGTGAACGCTCTAAAGAAATTGAACAAATTGTAGAAGTGATTCAAAACATTGCAGCACAAACAAATTTACTAGCGTTAAATGCAAGTATTGAAGCTGCACGTGCTGGAGAACACGGTAAAGGATTCGCTGTTGTTGCTAATGAAGTAAGAAAACTAGCAGAAAGCACAGCTGAAAGTACAAAAAACATCGGCAACTTAACGAAAAAAATTCAAGAAGAAATTGAAAAAGCATATGAAAATACAAAAGATAATTTACATTTAGTTGATGAAGGTGTAGAAATGAGCTCTGATACTAACGCTAGAATCGAAAATATTTTAATTATGATTCAAACATTACAAAGTGGCGCTACAAATGTTATTAAAGCTATCGAGAACCAAAAATCTTGTAATGATGATATATTACGAGAATTTGAAAATACACAACTAATGTTCCAAAAGTTAAATACTACTATTATGAATCATATTAATGATGCTGAAAAAGTTGATGTCCAATTATCAAAAAGCATTCAAGAAATAGTTGTTTCTCAGTAATATAAAAAATCCCCTATGACGTAGTAGGGGATTTTTTATATTATTTCGAATGTTATTTTCTTCTCAATATTCGCTCTCTCTTTTGTTATAATAAAAAAGTTGTTTCTTTCGACTAATACACAAGGAGGATGTTATGGAACAATTTTATTACATTTTAAAATATTTAATTCTTGGTCTATTCCAAGGACTAACAGAACCAATTCCGATTTCTTCAAGCGGTCACCTCGTTTTAGCACAGCATTTGCTAGGACTAAAAATAGAAGGGTTTAGCTTTGAGCTACTTGTTAATTCAGCTTCATTATTAGCTGTATTACTTATTTATAGAAAAGACTTAATTCGTCTAACAAAGAATGGTCTATCTTATATATTTACAAGAGCAGAAGATGCAAAATCAGATTTCTTCTTTATTATTTACCTTGTTATTGCAACCATTCCAGCAGGTGTAATTGGAGTTTTATTTAAAGATTATATCGACCAATATTTAAAAGGTGTTAAAATGGTTGGGATTTCCCTTCTTATTACTGCTATCGGTCTTTGGATTATTCGAAACTTGCGTGGACGTAAAAATGATGGCGATCTTTCTATGAAAGATGCAATCATTGTCGGTCTAGCACAAGCTTGCGCACTAATTCCTGGTATAAGCCGATCAGGTGCTACAATCGTAGCAGCAATGTTACTTGGTATGAAGCAAGAAACAGCACTTCGCTTCTCATTCTTACTATACATTCCTGTTAGCTTAGGTGGTTTATTGTTAAGTATTACAGACATTGCAAACGATCCAAATTTAGATACATTATTTGTGCCTTATATTGTTGCTTTCATCGCAACATTCATCATGACATATATTTCATTAAAATGGTTTATGAACATTATGGCAAAAGGAAATTTAAAATATTTCTCTTTCTACTGTATTATCGTAGGTATACTAACTATCATTTTCTTATAAAGTGAAATTTTAATCAGTGAGGGTTTTGTTCATCCCCCACTGATTATTAGCCCTCACCAATCGGGCTTTTACTGCCCACAAATAGCGGGATAAAATGACCGTTAACACTTTTTAAAGTAAGCCATCCTATTCAAATAGGATGGCTTACTTTTTTATATTTCAATTTCGAATACCCTTTGTTATTTACTTTGAATTTTCTGAATAGTATAATATAAATTATTCCCGTTACTTTTTCTTACTATAAAGAAAATAAAGTGACACTTTATTTAGCCCTCACCAATCGAGATTTTACTGGGTAAAACTTCTCTCTTCTAGCCCATTTTTTTACTACTATCGAAAAAGAGGTGTTCGTATGTTTATCGTTACTAAACTTATTCATATTAAATATGGCTATGAAAATGAACTATTTCATTCACTTAAACAGCATTCTCCATCATATGGAACACAAGGCTTTATTAACATAGAATTTTCACAGATGCATCTTATAAATAATAGAGCTGAATATATGGTTCGCATGCTATGGAAAACTCAACAAGATTATCACGAATGGCTTTCTCAAAGAAAGAATGATGAAACGTGGAAACACCAAATACAAAATTATATCCTTTCTTCAAAATCCAATGCTGCCTATATGTAATAAACTTTCTTTTCCTGACAATAAAAGCGAATAACATGTGTATTTTTTGAAATAAATCATATGTTAAGCGAATAATAATAAAATTTCGTTTTGTATTATCATCATGAACAAAAAATCTGTTCCCCCTCCTGAAAACGCCATGCACTTTCAAAAGTCGTAATATGATCCCCACTTACAGAAAAAAGCTCATATCGCATCTCTTGTATCCTCTCTCAACTTGCATAATCACAGTATTCTTATATTAAATTTTACATAACTTAATTCATGTAAAATTTGTAATTCTTTCTATTTCGAAATATTTTAACTTTGTTTTAAAACCTTTTTAGCGCTATAATGATAAACGAATTTTCATTGAAAGGAGTTTCATTTTGACTGCATATTTATTTCCAGTAAAAACAGCATTTATTTTATTTCCTTTTTTAGCAATGTTTCTCTTAATCCCTTTTTTAATATTTAATTATCGAAAATATGGTTATTTAAATAAATGGCGCTCATTTATTTTATACTCTTTATTACTCTATTTATTAAATGCCTATTTTCTCGTTATTCTACCATTACCACAAACGTATGATACTTGTAGTCTACAACCGGCTAATACACAACACATGCAACTCTCGCCATTTTATTTCGTACAAGAGATTAGTAATCATACATCAGCACTTTTAACGAAACCAGCTACGTACTTTCATCTATTAAAAGAATCTGCGTTTTTACAAGTAGCTTTTAACGTTCTACTAACCGTTCCATTTGGTATTTACTTGCGTTATTATTTCCGACGTAGTTTCTTGCAGACTATTTGCATTTCTTTATGTCTTTCACTATTTTTCGAACTAACCCAAGTGACTGGACTATACGGTATTTATAATTGTGCATATCGCCTATTTGATATCGATGATTTATTTTTAAACACACTAGGTGGCGTAATTGGCTTTATCATTGCACCAATATTTACGTACTTCCTTCCGCAAGCAAACGAGTTAGATAGTCATATTGATTTGGAAACGAAACCAGTCGGATTCGTTCGTCGCTTTATCGCGATGCAAATTGATTGGATTTTCTTATCTATCGTTGTACCTGTCATTAAAAACAAAGGAAATTCTTTCTTTGTTTCTAATATTCAATCTTACACGAACATATACGAACTCATTTTCATAACGTGTTCGATCTTTATTTACTTTATTATCATTCCATACTTTACGAATGGAAAAACAATTGGTAAAGCATTGCTTCGTATTTACGTGAAAGGAAAATCAGATCGTATTACTATGAAGGAACTATTCATCCGTTACGGTATATTCTATTTCGTTTTAGGTGGAATCAATTATATTCTTTCTAGTAGCTCTATCTTAAATCTTACAGAGCCTTTAGTATTGCTGGTTACATTGTTGTTCCAATTCGTTATTAACGGTCTATTCATTATTCATGTTTTATTGCATGTATTTAGCCAGGATAAATTACTATTTTACGAGCATATCAGTCATACAAGAAATGCAATTACACTAAAAAAGCTGACAAATGATTATTTGTCAGCTTTTTTTCATACTCATGAATAACTTTTCTGCATAAGGATTTAAAAACATTCCCGTTACATCTAGTGACTTCCTCACCTTTAAAAACGAATGAAATTCTGGATATATATACTGTAATTGTTCATACGTTAATGTATGCATTTTCCCCCAATGTGGGCGTCCTTCATACTTTCGAAAGATTTGCTCCACCTCACCAAAATAAGCGGCATATTTCATACCTTTATACATATGAACGGCAATATATGCCGAATCCCTTCCGTACGCTGGGCTGAGCCATATATCATCACCATGCACATAGCGACATTCAATCGGGAAATGCACTTTATACTTTTTCTTTTCAATAAGATTTGAAATTTCTTCAACAGCAACCCTCATAAACTTTGAAGGGACACTATACTCCATTTCATAAAAAGGAACTGTACGCGATGTAGCAAATACTTCATAACTTGGTCCAATGATTTTTGTATTCGGTACAGCCTTGGCTGATAATTGGCTTACTCCTTTACTAATAGAAGGAAACCACTTACACCCTTTAGATAGTAAAGAAAAAATCCTATTTTCAAGTAATTCCACCTTGAGTTTATGCCACTTCAAATCAGTTCCTTTACTCGTTGTTTCATTTGTAAATTTCACTTGTACTTCATCTGAATAAGGAAAAACGAAAAATTCAAAATGACGATTTCGTTTATATTCTTCCAGTTTATCCATTACGGTAGAAAAAGACTGCTTTTCACTTTTGTAAACAAGTGAGTACGCTGGAATAACTTTCAGTTTAACCTTCACAATAATACCGAGCATTCCAAGTGATAACTGGAACGCTTTCCAGTATTCATAGTTCTCTTCTTCAGAGCAAACAATACTCTCGCCTGTAGACAAAACTGCTGTAATTTCTAGCACTTGTGTTGATAAACTCCCAAATGTAACACCGGTCCCGTGAGTCCCCGTACTAATTGCTCCTGCAATAGATTGCGAATCAATATCTCCTAAGTTCTCTTGTGCATACCCTTTCGCCTCAAGTAATTTCCCTAAATCATGTAGTTTTGTTCCCGCCCATACTTCTACGGTCATCTTCTCTGCATCAACATTCGTGATTCCCTTCAATTCATCCAAAGAAACTAAAATTTCTTCTGTTTGAACCAAAGGTGTAAAAGAATGTCCTGAACCAACAACCCGAATTTTCTTTCCCTGTTCTCTTGCAAGTCCTACAACTTCTACTACATCTTGTAGACTTTCTGGGTACATCGTATAATGCGGAGTTCCTTCTACATTACCTGTCCAATTTCTCCATTTTTGTCCCTTTACAGAAAGCATTGGCTATCCCCCCGATATGTTGAATACTCCCCAACAATTTCCCCTTGTTTAATGCAATACAACACAGGAAAACGTTCACATAATTCCCCAGCTTTACTATGGCGAAACAATATAGTATCCCCTATATACAATTGTTCCTCATCGTTATAGTAAACCGGTGTTTGCACTTCACCAGCGCCTTCTAACGCTAATAGTTTTGCACCATGCGGTTTCCAAACCTCGGGCTCCTTCTCTTTACCAACTGCACCTGAAGCAATATACCCACCTCCTAGGCAAGTATAAATATGTGGAGCTGGTTTACGTACAATTGGTACAGCAAATCCAACGGCTGGTTGAAATTTTACTTCTTTATAATAATCAAACAGTTTCGGAGAGTAAAAAGCGGATCCTACAGTAATTTCCGTAACTGAGTTATCTTGCTCAGTTGTTTTTATACTCCCCGTTCCGCCCCCATTAACAAACCTTAGTTCAATACCAAGGTTTTGTATTTCTTTTACGATATTCCCTCTTCTTTCGTTAATTTCTAGCACCGATTTCTTCTTTAAATACGAAATAAGTTTATTTTGAAGCCTTTGTTTTGGCATATCATCTCCCACTCCAGCAATTTGTGCTTCATATCCCATTACACCATCCAATATTAAATATGGTGATGCCTTCACCTTTTCTACTATTTTTAAAGCGCTCTGGACATCTTTAACTGGAGATCTTCTCACACCAAAATGAAATTGAAAAACACGACTACTCATATCAATATCTAAACAAACTCGAAAACACCCACTAGATTCCACAGCAATTTTTTCTAAATAAACAATATGTTCTTCACAATCCACCATACAAGTAATAATGATCCCTTGCTTTGTAAGTAAACTAATTTCATGTAAAGTTCTTTCATCATAAGCAGGATATCCTAGCAATAAATCATTAAATCCTTCTTCAATTAAAAATAAAGCTTCTCTAGGTGAAAAACACATAATACCTTGAAAACGATCATTTTCAGCTAAAATCTTTTTCATAATTGGAACAGAACGTAATGATTTACTCGCTATGCGAACCTTTTTATCACCACTTAGTTCAATAACTGATTGAATATTTCTCCCTAAAGCTACTTCATCTAAAAATGCACACGGTAATGGAAGCTCTTTAAAAATGCTTCTATCCACATCGTTCTCTCCTCTTCTATATATGTCTTATACATATTGGAAAGAAAGATTGATTTTCCTGTTTTCAAATAAAAAAAGTTTCTTCTTCACGAAGAAACTTTTTTGACTACTTCATAGAAATAGTCGCCTCTACTGGATAATGATCGGAGTAATCATTATATGTATATTTTTTGAACCATGACGTAACAGTCCATTGTGGCGATTTCGGCTGTAACACCTTATTCTCTATATACGATGGATTCGCATGGTCCTTACTTGTAATAATATAATCTAAATACTCGGCAGGGCTATCGGGGAAGTTATATTTCGCAATACTGTTTGTCGTTGCATCCCAAGTTGTAGTATGTCCCGTATAAGATGGAATAGAAGCGTGCAATGTTTTGAACATGGATGCGTACTCTGAGTCACTATTGTTCTCAGCATTTATTTTATTTACATTCATATCACCACCAATTAACACATACTCGTTATTTGGTATATTTTTATTTTTAATAAACTCTTGAATTTCTTGTAGCTGTTTTGTACGTACAGATGCTGGCGAAGTGTTTCCACACATACTATCTTCAGCTTGTAAATGCGTCCCAATTACATGCACGAAACGATCATTTTTCTTAACTTTTGTGTATACAAATCCTTTATTTGATAAGTTATCTGGTCCACAGCCTTTTTCGAATACATATTGAATCTTTTCAACAATTGGCCATTTACTCACAATCGCTACACCTCCATCTTCAGGAGTCGAAGATGAATAGTTGCCTAACGTCTTATCCCACTCGCTTCCACTACTACGACCTAATACTGCCGTTTGATTTGGATATTCTTTCTTCAAATTTCCTAATAAGCGATTTGAAGCACTATTATCAAACACTTCATTTAATATAACAACATCTTGATTCTTTATATAATCTGCCGCTCCAATTAAATCAGCACGCTGACTTTGCCCCAGTTGGGATATAGGTTTGTTGATAGCATGTACACATTATGCGTCATAACTTTTAACGTACCATTTTGATTTGTGGACATTTCTGCTTGAACGGAAAATCCACTATATAAAGCTGCTAGACTCATTCCAAAGCTAAGTACAACTTTTAACAATTTACTTTTCACGAGTCATACCTCCATGTATTGTATAGTGATAAAAAGGCCAAATACTCTATTCTGAGATTTGACCTTTCTCCAATACTTAACGATTTCCGTACGTATCAAACCAAAGCTGAATATATCCAGCTGTTACACGTTGCGCTTCCGTTAATCGCTTACCAGTCATTGGTGTAACTTCAGCACGCCATTTATCCGCATAACTTTGTGATACAGCAGCTTTTACAAACCAACTTTTCGTATTACTATTTACAATGCCAGGGTAATCTTGCTTCGCAGCCACTGCCGCCCCATGAATCCAATCTTCAGGGTTCGTACCTTTCCAGTTCCAATATCCATTTCCGTCCGTTACTTTGTAATTATCTTTAATTGTATCTACAAAGTTTTCATATTTAGAATGGAATCCTTGTGGATAAGAAATATTCGTAAAGTTTGCTGCATGCATCGGTTGATTTACATCTCCTAAATAATGAAGAGATAACCCTAAATAGAAGAATGCTTGTTTCATATCTTTATTTTTATAAGATTCACCAGCTAATTTAAAATACTTTGCTCCAGTTTCCTTCGCTTGCTTTGCAAGTGGAATGTATGTACTTCCATTGTCTGGATCATAGAAATGCGACGCAAATGTACTATTGTCATAATAAGGATTTTCATAATCAGCAGAATAAATGCCATTTTCTAAATCTGTGCGCCATTCATTTAATAGTGCAACTTGATCTTGTTTTACAATTGTCGTATTACGGGACATAATATCAATTGCACGATTCACGATCCATAAATGAGAATTTACACCTTCTGAGTGTTTATCTTCAGCGGACCACTATTGAATAATCTGTACTCTATTCCCTCCATCATTTTCATGTGCAAAAGCTACATTTTGTAACGGAGCTGCTAACGTAATAGCTGCTGCTAAAGCAAGCACTTTCTTTTTCATATGAAATCCTCCATTTTATAGTTGAGTTATTGTAAATATTTTGTTTGGATCCTACGATGTCTTTCGGTTAACCTATGACTAGAATATCCCACCTTCACCGAATTTCTATTATTTAATAGAAATATATAAATGTTCATATCACTATAACTTTATACATAGTGAACGTAATGAATGAATGCACTTACATTGTAATAAAGTATTGTTAAGCTACTGCAAATACTTGTCTAAACTAATGTAAAAAAAGAGTAAAGCGATTGATTAATCGCTTTACTCTTTTTTTCTTTTCGATAATATACTTGGCAGTTGCACATTAACTGCCAATTTATGAATAAATCCAAACACTAATCCAATCCCGATAAATATGTATAAGATCGTAAATACCTTTCCAAAATCAGTTTGCGGACTAAAATTCCCATCACCGACAGTCGTCAACGTAACCACACTAAAATATAGAGCGTCAAGAGGACGTAGTCCTTCAACTGTACTATAAAAAATCGTCCCCGATGTTAATGTCAAAATTGTTAATACGAATAACACTTGAAACTCTTTATCTTTCCATGCCCGTAAACAAGCTCTTAACATCCGTTTCAATGTCAACATAAATGAAAGCATTGGACTTCCCCTTCCTAACAAACATACCTTTAGTTAAAGGAAAGTCTATCACCTTTCAGTATAGAAAAAAAGTAGCCCTTTTCTATTTCTAGAAAAGAGCTACTTTCTTCTATTATATATTATTTAGGTGAAACAAGAATTTTCACTTGTGTTTTATCTTTTACAAGTGCTTCAAAGCCTTCTTCAACAACTTGGTCCACTGTAATTTTTTTCGTAATTAATTTCTCTGCTTGAATTTGGCCAGAGCTAATTAATTTAATAACAGCTGGGAATATATGACGATATCCAAGAATACCGATAACTTCTTTTTCTTTTAATACAAGGTTGTTCGGAGTAATTGTCGCATCTTTTTCCCACACACTAACAATTACTGTCTGACCTTCAAAGCTTGTACTTTCAATCGCTTGACGAAGTACAACTTCAACACCTGTTACTTCAAAGCTCACATTTACACCTAAACCATTGGTTAAGTTGCGAATTTCTGCTAGTACATCTTGAGTTGCTGGGTTTAATACATAATCAGCACCTGCTAATTTCGCTAACTCTTGACGTTCTTTAGAAAGTTCAACTGCAATAACAGGAGTTGCTCCTGCTGCTTTTGCTGCTTGGATTACAAGAAGTCCAATCGGACCACAACCAAATACCGCTACAGCTTCTCCCTCTTTTAATTTACTTTGACGTACTGCATGAACTGCTACTGCTGCTGGTTCTACAAGCGCACCTTGTTCATACGTCATTTCGTCTGGAATATGATGAACCATGTCTTCTGGTACTACTGTATATTCAGAGAAACCACCACCGTCTCCACCAAGACCGTGGAAAACAAGTTGTTCACAAACATTGTAATGTCCATGTTTACAAGCTTCACATTTACCACAAGAATAAATTGGTTCTACAACAACGCGGTCTCCCACTTTATGAGATGTAACGCCTTCACCGATTTCTACTACCTCACCGCTAAACTCATGACCTAAAATAACTGGTGCTTTCACATGTGTTAATGGGTGCTCTTCTGTTGGAATAAAAATTGGTCCTGCTAAATATTCATGCAAGTCTGTCCCGCAGATACCACACCATTTAACTTTAATTTTCACTGCTCCTGGTCGTACAGTTGGTTCCGGTACTTCTTCTACTCGTACATCACGTTGATTATGCCAAAGTAATGCTTTCATTTTAAACATCCCTCTCTATGTATATACTTAACCTGGTGAAGTTTACAAATCTATTATAGTACTTCTATCCATATATTTCAAAAAAACAATCTCATTTTCACTAATTTTTAACAAATAACGTTCAATATTTTGTCACTTTGTACTTTTTTCCACATCTGTTAATTCAATTTCATTGCAGTTGAAATTAGCATTATGCCATAATAGCATAGGAGAGGTGAATATCGCTTGAAATATTTTATTTACTTTATTGTTATCGTAGCGTTTTTAGATACATTTTCACAATTACCTATTATGAGTACTTTCGCTCAAAGTCTTGGAGGAACCCCTCTTGTTATCGGACTAGTTGTCGGTATGTACTCATTCGCTAATATGATCGGTAATATTATTGCTGGAGCCGCTGTCGATAAATTCGGCGCAAAAAAAATCCTTTATATAAGCATGGGAATTACGAGTTTCATAGTCTTGTTATACACCGTTGTTCAAAGTGGTGAACAACTATTAGTTGTGCGCTTTATGCACGGTTTTAGTGACGGATTTTTAATTCCTGCTGCCTTTACATTTTTATCAAAGCAAACGAATTCAGCAAGGCAAGGTAAGGCAATGGCTCTATCTGGTGCTGCTGTTGGAACAGCTGCAATCGTAGGACCTGCTTTTAGTGGCATTATGAAAGCAACAGCTGGTATAGAGTGGGTGTTCATTACTATTTCTATTTTAATGGTCCTTGGTACAATCGTATCTCTATTCTTCTTACCAAATAACGTATCAAGAAAAGATACATCAAGAACTCAAATGATGAACAAAGAAGATATGATTGAACTATTGAAATCAGAACCGTTATTACAAGCATATATTGGTGCTTTCACACTAATGTTTTCACAAGGGATTGTCACTTATATGTTACCAGTAAAAGTTGAGGCGTTAGCACTTAAAGCATCTACAACAGGCATGATGTTAAGTGTATTCGGAATTACCGCTATCCTCTTCTTCTTACTGCCAACAAATCGCATTTACGATCGATTTAATCGTTCAAAACTAATGCTAATCGGGATTGCAGTAATGGCACTAGCATTATCTTTACTCGGATTATTTACAACAAAAGGCATGCTCTTTATCGTTATGATGATTTATGGAATTGGGTTCGCTATCCTCTTCCCAGCAATTAATGCTTTACTTGTTGAAAATACGACAGATAATAATCGCGGGAAAGCATTCGGTTTGTTTTATGCATTCTTCTCGTTAGGGGTTGTTGCTGGATCCTTTACAGTTGGAGTAATCGGAGCATCACCTAGCGCTAGCTTCGTTATCGGAACTGCATTCTTGTTAACATTTGCTGGAATGATTTTTGTAAGAAGCAAAGTAAAAAAGACAATGATGGGTTAATTCCATCATTGTCTTTTTTTCGCCTAATATATATTACTTTTGCATATAACCAAGTAATACTGTAAATAAACTTATGTATAAAAGCAATACTACATTCTTCCTTTAAAAAAGAAGGTCCATAAATACCAACAATACTTCGACAATTTCCTCGGAAATATTTCTTTTACCCACATAATTTGCTACACTATATATGAACAGACGCTTGTATTACATAAGCTGAAATAATAACTTACTGTACAAATATAAAAGCACATTCTTCATATGAAGAATGTGCTTTTACTTTATTAACGCCTAATCCAAACAGCACCTGCTGACTTATCCTCTGCCTGTCCAACAACTTGGAATTTAAGTCCAAGGTTTGGAACTTTTCGTCCCGCATCAGCAATTTGCTTATTACTGTATACCTTTGAATCATCAAACGTTGTAACACCTTGTAATCCAGTATAATTAAACTGTCCTCGTGTAAATGAATTTACACTCCATGAAGGTGTTTGATCAAATGAAAATGCAGCATCTGCAATTTGAATTCCAGTATTACCGTATGCTGGTTTCCCGCCTAAATTTCCAACAATCGCTTCTGGATGAGAATCTACAACACCAAGGAAGCCTTCACCTGGATGTAACCCAACCCAGTTATCTTTGAAACTATCATCTGCATACCAAACGACAAGACCTGTATTATACACCGGACCTTTTCCCGCTTTTAATCCATTATCTGATCCGGCATAGTTTCTCCACTCTAGATAATAATAATGGGGTTTCTGTTCTGTCCCATCAGAAACAACGAATCCATTTAACTTCATTTTAGATTGTCCTTCTGCGTCATCTGAAAATACTACTTGTCCATCAACTGTTACATTTACATTATCCATTGCGAAACCTTTATATGTTAAAGCTGGATCTGTAATATAGTCGAATTGTAGTTTAACTTTCTTCCCTTTAAATTGACTTAAATCATATGATTTATCAACCCATTTTCCATCTGTTGTATCTCTATCTTCTTGGACTATGTTTTCTCCCAATCTATCAATTAATGTTTTCGTTCCATCTTCAGTTACAGCATGTACTTCGATGAAATCACACTCTGCTTCTAGTTCATAATTCGATTTATAATCAAATTTTGCATTAGTTCCTTTTGTTAAATCGAAGAATGGTGTTTCTAATGTCGTATGAATATCATCGCCTCTTGTACTATAGTATGCACGTTTTCCAAATCCAGGCTTAATTGTTTCAATACTCTTACCTGGTAAGTTAACACGTACGACACCTGGACGATTTGATTTCGTAACACTTTGATCAATATATGTAGGGACTCCTACACCACTCTTAATTTTATCGTAATCTACTTCTAAAATTTTTGCCCAGTTTCCACCCATATTCTTTTGTAAGAAGTCTTTATTTTGTGGTGAAAAACTAGTTGGCTCTGTCCCTGCGATTTTTCCTGTCCAGCTACCTCCACTCATTAATGACCAAGCTTCAACAGGTGATCCATTTCCAGTATAATTCGTATCATACTCATCTGGTAAACCAAGGTCATGTCCAAATTCATGTGCAAACACACCTACTGCACCGTCTTCTGGTTCAATTGTGTAATCATGAGCCGCTACTTTTCCACCCCAATAAGGTACTTTAGATGTTGTTCCTTCAATCGCTACTGGATCCCTTGCTAATTTAGATCGATGTGACCAAATTGCATCATCTCCTAATTTACCACCGCCAGCTTCTTGACCAACACCGGCATGAATTACCATTAAATGATCAATTACACCGTCCGGTTCATTAAGATTGCCATCGCCATTTGTATCATAGCGGTCGAACTGATCGAATTGTGATAAATCTAATCCTTTATCCGCTGCAGCTTTTAATGCTTCTTTCACTAAATCACGCGCACCTTTTGGTCCTTTATTATCGTGACCGCTACTACCATCAGCACCGTAATCAGCAGCTTTACCTGGAACAGTTAACCACTCTGTTACATACCCATCTGTCGTATAACTGCCACCAGACTGTTCTTCATAATATTGCTTAAATGTTTTTACTTTCGAACCATCAAATAATGTGTAAGGCTCATTACCAAATAACATTTTTTGATAATGTTCCCTACTAAAATCTTTCGAGTACATATAACCCGGTGTTTGCTCAATATTATTATGTTTATAATCACTAAACTCAACGAGTAACACTAACACTTTATCCGTACGAACAGGTCCATTATATGGAGCTTGTTTCGCCTTAGAAGTTGGAACTTTCCCATCTAATTGCTTTTTATTTGGCTCCGGCTTTTGATCAGGGCTCACATTTTTTTCAGCTTTCTTTACCTTCTCTTTTTCCTCCATCTTCTTCTCTTTTACCTTTTTTACGAAGTCAGATGCTTCTTTAGCAGTATCCTCTGGAAGAATTTCTTTATTTGCTTGATCCCCTTTTTTCTTTTCAATATATTGCTCTACAGCTTTTTTCGTCTCTTCTTTAGAAGATGCTGAATTAATTGTTCCTCGTTCTTTCAATGCTTCCGCTAAACGATCTTCTTGAATTAAATTATGATCAATTGGCGTTGTAGACATATTTTCTTTTGCTTTCACTGGCGTTTCTGCGTATGCTAACGGAGCACTCCATACAGCTGTGCATCCGATGATTGCCGTAATTGCTAATGACGACAACACTTTAAACGGTGCTTTTCTTCTCATTCTATTTCTCTCCTCTTATAAAACTTAAAATTCAGATAAATAAGTATGTTTTAATTGAAATCCCTGCTTTCTGCCCTCCATATATAAAAAGGCATAATTCTATAAACGTTAAGCTTTCTGTTATAGAATCATGCCCTCCAGTTTTCTGGTCAGACCCTCTACCTTTTTATGTAAAAATACAAAAAGTAAAGAGTGATTTGTATATATTAAATAGCTTATATTAAAAATTTTAAAGGTAATATGCAAAATTGCATGAAGATTCCCTTAAATAAAAAAGAACCCAAGTTAATTAAACTTGGGTTCTCCATTTCGTATTATTTCTCTTGTGTTTTCTCCCAATCAGCTAAGAATTTCTCAATTCCTTGATCTGTTAATGGGTGCTTCACTAATGAAGCAATTACGTTTGCTGGGATTGTTGCAATATGTGCACCGTTTAATGCTGCGTCTGTTACATGAACACTGTGACGTACAGATGCTGCAATGATTTCTGTTTCAATGCCGTGAATTGCAAAGATTTCTGCGATTTGACGAATTAAGTCCATACCGTTATGACCGATATCATCTAGGCGACCTAAGAACGGTGAAACGTATGTCGCACCAGCGCGAGCTGCAAGTAATGCTTGAACTGCTGAGAATACTAATGTAACGTTCGTACGAATTCCTAAATCTGAGAATGCTTTTACTGCTTTTAAACCTTCTGTTGTCATTGGAACTTTTACAACAACGTTTGGAGCGATTTTCGCTAACTCTTTTCCTTCTTCAATCATTTTATCAGCCTCTAAGCTAATTACTTCTGCACTTACAGGTCCTTCAATAAAGCTGCAAATTTCACGAATACGCTCATGGAAATCTACGCCTTCTTTTGCTACAAGTGATGGATTTGTCGTTACTCCAGCTACTACACCTAATGCATTTGCCTCTTTAATTTCGTTAATGTTTGCTGTATCAATAAAAAATTTCATTTGTTATTCTTCCTTCCTAATTTTCATTTTATATTTATTTATTTTTTCTTAATAAGCTCTAATTCAATCGGAATAAATTTGTCCACTTTTTTACCTTGTGTTATCTCTTTCGCTGTTTCCATCGCCTTCTCTCCGATTAATTCCGGTTTTTGAGCGACTGTCGCTGCCATGCGCCCATCTTTAACCGCTTTTACAGCATCGTCTGTTGCATCAAATCCAACAACAACCACATCTGTTTTACCAGCAGATTTCAATGCCTCGAGTGCGCCTAATGCCATTTCATCGTTATGAGCAAACACTGCTTTTATATCGCTATTTGCTTGCAAAATATTTTCCATAACGGATAAACCTTTTGCACGATCGAAATCAGCTGCTTGTTTTGCTACTACTTTTAAAGACTTATCAGCTACGTTATGGAATCCTTTCCCACGCTCACGAGCAGCAGACGATCCAGGGATTCCTTCTAACTCAGCAACATTTGTTCCTTCACCAACTAATTCCCGAATGTAATCACTAGCCATTTGACCACCTTCTACATTGTTGGAAGCAATATGAGAAACAACTTTACCTGAATTCGCAACTCGGTCTACTGTAATAACAGGAACATTGGCTGCATTAGCTGCACTTACCGCTGAAGCGACAGCATCTGAATCGGTTGGATTAATAACAACTACATCGACACCTTTTTGAATTAAATCTTCAACATCGTTTGTTTGCTTCGCTGCATCATTTTGTGCATCAACAGCAATTAATTCAATGCCGCTATCTTTTGCTTTCTTTTCTGCACCTTTTTTCAACGTGACGAAAAATGGATTATTTAAAGTTGAAACAGAAAATCCAACTTTAATAGTTTTATTTCGACCTTTATCGCTAGAATCCTTTGCCCATTCTGGTGGTTCCATTGAACAACCAGCAGTAACTACCATGATGCATGCAACGAGTATCAGTAACCATTTTTTCATGAATTGCCCCTCCATTACGCTTCTTTTCGACGATCAATTAGTACAGCTAGTAAGATTACAAGTCCTTTTACAACTTGTTGGAAGAAAGAAGATACACCTAATAAATTTAAACCGTTATTTAGTACACCAATAATAAGCACACCGATGAATGTACCAACAATCCATCCTCTTCCGCCAGAAAGGCTCGTTCCTCCTAACACAACTGCAGCAATTGCATCTAATTCGTAAGAAGTACCAGCAGTCGGCTGTGCAGAATCTAACCTTGATGTTAAGACAATACCTGCAAGCGCTGCCAAAATTCCGGAAAGACCGTAAATCATTACTTTAATTCTCGTAACATTAATACCTGATAAAGCTGCCGCTTCTTCATTTCCACCAATAGCAAACGTACGGCGACCAAACGTTGTTTTCTTTAAAATAAAGTACAGTACTGCAAAAGCGATCATCATTGTAACGGCTGGCACAGGAATACCAAGGAAATAACCACGGCCAAACATTTGGAACATTAAATGATCACCAAGACCAGTGATCGGACGTCCGTCCATATAAACAAGCGTCAACCCGCGAAAAATAGTCATTGTTGCTAAAGTCGCAATAAACGGAGCTACTTTTCCCTTCGCAATAATGATACCGTTTACAATACCCATTACAAGACCTGCTAATAATCCAACTGCCATTGCAAGGAACGGATCCATGCCACTTGCCATCATTCCGGCAACAAGTGCACTTGATAATGCTAAAATAGAACCTACCGATAAGTCAATACCCCCTGTTAAAATAACGAAGGTCATTCCAAATGCAATGAGTGCATTAATCGATACTTGGCGCAGTATATTAAATAAATTTGGAATTTCAATAAATGCTGGATTTAAAGCTGTAATTACCACGATAATTAATACTAACCCAATTAAAGAACCAAGTTGTTGTAATACATTCCCCTTCTTAGCCATATCTTACTCTCCCCCTGTAGCTAGTGCCATAATAGACTCTTGCGATGCCTGATCTTTCTCTAAAATACCACCGATTTTCCCTTCATGAATGACAAGAACACGATCACTCATTCCTAAAACTTCTGGAAGCTCAGACGATACCATAATAACGGCATCACCTTGCTCGGTAAGCTTATTCATAATAGAGTAAATTTCTTTTTTAGCCCCAACATCTACACCTCTTGTTGGCTCATCTAAAATGAGTAACTGCGGATGAATACCTAGCCATTTTGCAATTACAATCTTTTGCTGATTTCCACCAGAAAGAGATTTTACAGATTGCTCTCCGTTTGCTGCTTTCACATTAAGGAGCTTCATCATATCCTCTGTAAATTGCTGTTCTAAACCTTTATTAACAACGCTTCCCTTTGAAAGACTTTTTAAGTTTGGTAATGCTAAATTTTCACGAATGGAAAAATCTAACACAAGTCCTTCTGATTTTCTATCCTCTGTAATAAAAGCAATTCGTTGTCTAATTGCATCAATTGGACTATCAATTTTCACTTCTTGTCCATTCATAAAAATTTGTCCTGAATCGAGCGGTTCATATCCAAATATTGCTTTCATGATATCCGTACGACCGGCTCCCATCAAACCAGCAACACCAAGGATTTCACCTTTTCTAACTTGAAACGAAACATTTTCAAATTTTCCTTTTTCGTTCCGTTACGCATTTCAAAAATCACTTCACCAATTTGGCTATTGCGCTCTGGATAACGTTCACCAATACTTCGGCCCACCATCATGCTAACTACTTCATCAAATGACGTTTCTGGAATTAATCTTTTCCCTACATATTCTCCATCACGCAAAATCGTAATAGCATCACATATTGAAAAAATTTCTTCCATCCGGTGTGAAATATAAACAAATGAAACGCCCTCTTTACGTAATTTATTAATAACAATAAACAGCGTTTCAATCTCGCGATCTGTTAATGCTGCTGTAGGTTCATCCATAATAATAACGCTCGCATTTGTCATTAATGCTTTCGCAATTTCAATAATTTGCTGTTGTCCAACTGATAATTCACCTGCTAGCATAGCGCCTCTCACATGTAGACCAAGATCCGCTAATTGCTGCTGGGCAATCGCATTCATTTGACGCGTACGCAAAATACCTGTTTTCCCATACATTAACTCTTTTCCAAGAAACATATTTTCAGCTACCGTTAAATTCGGTAATATGTTCAACTCTTGATGGATAAATGCAATACCATATTCTTCTGCTTCTTTCGCATTTTTAAAAGTTCTTTCTTGTCCATCAATCGTGACTGTTCCACTGTCTTTTTTATATACACCTGTTAAAATCTTCATGAGCGTCGATTTCCCCGCTCCGTTTTCCCCCATCAATGCATGGACTTCTCCTGTTTCAATCATAAACTGTGCGTTTTTTAGAACAGGATTACCACTGAACGCTTTTGAAATGTTTTTCATTTCAATATGCATTCTCATCACATCCCTTTATTAAAAAATCACGCCTGCATGTAAAATAACATTCGCATAAGGCGTTGCTTCTCCTGTACGAATAATCGCCTTCGCCCTCTTTGTATGCTCTTTAAACTCCTTATGAGACACATATTCAAATGCTGGCTCTATTAAACGCATCTCAACCTCTTTATTTACCTCTGCATTACTCATAATAACTTCTTCTGCTAACGTCACTTTTTCAATCGCCATATCATCGGCAACTACTTGTAATACGTCTAAAAAACTAGGTTTCCCAATCTCAACTGCTAAATCAATTCGTTTTACTCCATCAGGAATAGGTAATCCGCAATCAGCAATTACAATCGTATCTGTATGTCCAAGTGAAGCAAGGACTGCCGCGATTTCGCTATTTAATACACCGTGCTTTTTCATCCGACAATCACCTGCACTTCACGCACCCTATCTCTCGTTGGCATACCGCCTTGTGCCCCAAGTTTTGTTACAGAAAGGCCACCAGCAATATTGGCAAAACGAATTGCTTTTTGAAGTGTTTCTCCTTCAGAAAGTGCAACTGCTAACGCACCATTAAATGTGTCACCAGCTCCAGTCGTATCTACTACATCAACAGCAATACTAGGAACATGTACAATCTCCGTACCATTATGGAAACGAACACCGCTAGAACCTTCTGTTATCAGTAGTTTGTTTGGGTATTTAGCCAGTAGATCTTCAATTGGTGATGTGAAATCATCTAATACAATGCGACACTCATGCTCATTTGGCGTAATATAAGTCGCTTTTTCTAAAATATCTTCTGATAAGATTTGTGCTGGAGCAGGATTCAACATAACCGGAATTTTATGCTCCTCACAAATAGACAGAACGTATTTTACTGTTTCAAGCGGAATCTCTAGTTGAAGAACAACCATATCAGCTTTTACAAGAAGGTCTTTTGAACGATCTACAATCGACTCATTTACAAGAGCATTTGCTCCTTGTACGACAACAATACTGTTGTCCTCTTCTGCTAAAATGATATGGGCAATTCCTGTCGTTCTATCTGTAACCGGTACCACATAGTCGATAAAAACGCGTTCGTTCTCCAAATTTTTTCTAACTACTGTTCCATAATCATCATTTCCTACTGCACCAACCATCGCTACATTTGCTCCTAATCTAGCTGCTGCAACTGCTTGGTTAGCTCCTTTCCCTCCTGGGATCGTATGAAACGCTTCACCAATTACTGTTTCTCCTGCTTTCGGCCGTATTTTTGAAACAGCCACTAAGTCCATTGAAATACTACCTACTACTGCAATATTCGGCATCTGTCTCATCTCCTTACTTCGTTGTATTTCTTTCTATAATTTCAATCGGTAAACGATAGTGTTTCTCTTCTAATGCATTTCCTTCCATCTGCTCTAACAACAGCTCTGTTGCAATTTTTCCCATTTCATATATTGGCTGTGCAACAGTCGTAATAGATGGATACATCATTTCTGTTAAAGAAATTCCATCGAATCCGATAATTTGTAAATCATCTGGGATAGAAATCCCCTTTTGAAGTGCAGCCTTTACAATACCAATTGCAATTAAATCATTCCCAGCAACAATTCCGTCAATATGCGGATACTCTTCCAATAATTCTACCGCTACCTGTTCACTATTAGCTGGATCGAATGTACTCTCTGCAATCATATAAGAAAGATTATTTTGCGTAATAACGTCTACAAAGCCTTCAAAACGTTCATTGGCTGTGCTTACATCACGTGGTCCGCGAATATGTGCAATATGTTTACATCCTTTATCTATTAATAACTTTGTCGCCGCCTGACTCCCTGCATAGTTATCTGCATATACAGTAGGAATGCGCTCATTAAACATACGGTCAATCGCAACAACTGGAATAGACAAATTCATGTAATTAACACTATTTTGTGGATTCGTTGCCACAATAAACCCATCCACATTATTTTGTCTAAGTACGTCAATGTATTGTTTCTCTTTTTCTAAACTTTCATCAGAGTTACAAAGGACAACTGTGTAACCTTGCTTATGTGCTACATCTTCTACGGCACGTGCAACTTCCGGAAAGAATGGATTCACGATATTTGGAACAACTAAGCCAATTAAACGAGATTTTTTATTGTATAAAGAACGCGCTACTGTACTAGGCTTATAATCTAGCATTTCAATTGCTCGCTCTACTTTCTTTAATGTATCCTCATGAACATATCCATTTTTATTTAACACTCTGGAAACGGTCGCAACAGATACTCCCGCTAATTTTGCAACGTCTTTAATCGTACTCATTCTCTTTTCTCCCCATTTCGTGTAACCGTTTACAGAAAATAATATAACGCATTTATAAAAATACGTCAATCATTTCTCATAAAAAAGCACCGCCATAAGGCGATGCTTTTTCATTACGAAGATGATGCAGTTCGTTCGTTCTCTTCTACAGCAGGCTCTTCAGCACTTTTTTTACGATCAGACAGCTTAATCTTCTGTAAGAAAATCGTAAAGATTGCACCTACTATGATAAATACTAATCCTGTTAAGAATACAGTATGAAGTGAGTCTACTAAAGAACTTTTCAAAATTGGTACGATGCTATTAGAGAATGCTTCTGGCATTTGCTTTAATGCTTCTGGATTAAAGAGCATCGAATATAAACCTTGTGGGTCTGTATGAATCATATCTTTAAATTTTGTTACCATTTGTCCCGCTTCTTTCGGGAACGTATCTAATACAGGTACTAATTTATTTGTTAATGTTGTACCTGAAGTGTTATTCATAATTGATCCTAAAATTGTAATACCGAATGTTCCACCGATTTGACGGAAGAACTGACTTGATGATGTTACTACACCAAGATCTTTTTTCGGGAAGCTTTCTTGTAACGCCAATGTTAATGTTGGCATAACAAGACCCATTCCTAAACCGATAACCATCATATAAGAAGTAGCGGTAAGCTTAGTTGTGTGCATATCCATCGTTGTTAATAACCAGAATCCACCAGCCATAACAAGCATACCTGTGATAATTTGTGGTTTCACACCGACTTTTAATACAAGTTGACCGCCGATAATACTCATAACAATCATTGTAATCATCATTGGTGTCATGATCGTTCCTGATTCAGCAGCACTTACTCCTACAATTCCTTGCATGAAGAACGGTACGAACATAATAGCTCCAAACATTCCGATACTCATAAAGAATCCAATCGCATTCAGTATTGTAAAGGTGCGATTTTTAAAGAAATGCATTGGTAAAATTGGTTCTTCAGCTTTCGTTTCAACAATAATAAAGCTAACGATACCAATTAAAGCTAATGCGAATAACCCGATAATTTGCCAAGAATCCCATGCATAATCTTTCCCGCCAAACGTTAACGCAAGTAATAAACTTACAACACCGAGGATCATCGTAAAGATTCCAGCGATATCAATTTTAATTGGTCCTGTTTGTTTATGTGATTTTAATCCCATTGCGATAAAGATTGTTGCTAAAATACCAACTGGTAAGTTAATGTAGAACACCCATCTCCAGTTCACTGCGTCTACAATCCAACCACCAACTTGTGGGCCAATTACAGAAGCAAGACCGTATAGCGCTCCAAAAATCCCTTGCCATTTCGCACGTTCTTTTCCCGTGAACATATCTCCGATAATAATCATAGCCATTGGCATCATAATACCGCCACCAAGACCTTGAATACCACGGAAAATAATTAACTCTGTCATCCCATTTGCCATACCACATAACGCTGAACCAATCATAAAAATAACTAGCCCTGTTATATATACGTTACGACGACCAAGTAAATCCGCTAATTTACCTGCGATTGGTACAACTGTCGTTGATGTTAACATGTAAGCAGTTGTTAACCATGTCATTAAGCTTAGTCCGCCAAGTTCACCGACGATACGCGGCATTGCTGTACCAACGATTGTTCCGTCTAACGCAGCAAATAGCATTGCGATTACTAAACCAATCAACAACAGCTTTCTATTTGTATTTTCTTGTTGCTCCATGTAATCTCCTCAATTCCTCTTAGTTCTTCTCTTTTTTCTCTTGTGTCCCGCAAATAATTGTTTCTAACTTTTCAAAGAGGCGTAACAAATCTTCCCTCTCTTGTAATTCTAAGTGTGAGAAGTATTTTGCTATATGCTCATTACGAGCTGCCATCGCCTCTTTTACTGTATCTTTCCCCTTTTTCGTTAGCTCAATGACAACAACGCGGCGATCATTATCGTCGTGATAACGCTCTACTAGCCCATGATCAATTAAACGATCAATCATTACTGTAATCGCGCTCGGTTTCACGTACATTTTCTCCGCCAATTGTGTCGCCCTTGAAGCTCCGTAATGATCTAAAATCTTTAAAATATAAAACTGCGGTGGTGTAAGTCCTGATGCTTGCATTTGTTCTAATAGCTCTGTTTGCATTTTCTTTCCTATAGCGAATGTAAGAGCTTGAATCTTATCAATATGAGTCATATCATTTGGCATGTTATCCACCTCTTATTTAAGCAATAAAATATTTAACGTATTTAAATATTAATCCCACAAACAAAATACGTCAACAACTTTATTTATAAAAACGTTTACATTCTTGTCACAAAGTTGTATAATTTTCGTCGAAGTTAATATTGACAGTCACGGAGAATCGGAGTATACGGCTATGAATCATAAAAAAGGGAACTTTTTTATATTTCATAGCCTTTTTGTATTCTCTCTGTCTTAAAAGGCTTTGAATTAATTAGGGGAGGATTTTCATTTTATGTTTTTCACACAATTATTTAAACCTGCGCCCCACGCAGAACGCTTACCAGCTAATCGCACTGATAGCGAATACCGTAAATTACGTTTACAAGTATTTTTAGGTATCTTCATCGGTTATGCGGGTTACTACTTTGTTCGAAAAAACTTTTCACTCGCAATGCCATACTTAATCGAACAAGGCTTTAGCAAAGCGGAACTCGGGGTTATCCTTTCAGCAGTATCTATCGCTTACGGATTAAGTAAATTTCTTATGGGTATCGTATCCGATCGTTGTAATCCTCGCTACTTTTTAGCAGCTGGGCTATTTTTATCAGGTATCATTAATATTATTTTCGGCTCATTTTCTTTCATTACAACGAGCATTATACTTATGTTTGTACTTCAGTTTTTAAATGGATGGGTACAAGGTATGGGATGGCCTCCTTGTGGCCGTACGATGGTTCACTGGTTCTCGATTAGTGAACGTGGTACAAAAATGTCTATTTGGAACGTCGCTCATAATGTCGGTGGCGCACTTATGCCTTCTCTCGTTACATTAGGCTTATATCTCTTTGCAAATGACTGGAAAAGTATATTTTACTTCCCAGGTATTCTTTCAATTTTAGTTGGGATTTATGTATTAATTACGATGAGAGATACACCTCAATCTTGCGGATTACCTTCTATTGAAGAACATACTGGGGAATATCCATCAGAGGAAAAAGTAGCGGACCGTGAACGCGAACTTTCGGTGAAGGAAATTTTATTTACATACGTATTAAACAATAAGTTCTTATGGTACATCGCTATCGCTAACGTTTTTGTTTATTTCGTTCGTTACGGCGTTGTAGACTGGGCTCCTACTTATTTAGTAGAAGAAAAAAGCTTTACTCATAGTAGCTCACGTACCGCTTACGCTCTATATGAATGGGCTGGTATTCCAGGTACACTTCTTTGCGGATGGATGAGTGATAAACTGTTTAAAGGGCGCCGCGCACCTGCTGGTATTTTATTTATGGTCGGTGTATTCATTGCTGTTCTTGTTTACTGGCTAAATCCTGCTGGCCATCCAATCATTGATAGCATCGCACTCGTTTCCATTGGATTTTTAATTTACGGACCTGTTATGTTAATTGGTCTACACGCTCTTGATTTAGCACCAAAGAAAGCTGCTGGAACTGCCGCTGGTTTAACTGGGTTCTTCGGTTACCTAGGCGGAGCTACTTTTGCTAGTGCTGCTATGGGCTTTATCGTAGATGCATTCGGATGGGATGGCGGATTCATCTTATTACTTGCATCCTGTGTACTTGCAATGTTCTTCCTTGCCCTTACTTTAAATACAGGGTCGGCAAAATCAAAACAAGCTTAATTACTAATATTATACTTACAAAAAAAAGAGAGACCGTTCTTCCCAGAATGCCTCTCTTTTTTCTACATATAAATCTTTTTTCTTACAAAAGATTTATTTCCCTCTTACATATATGTTAGCGTTTCCAAAACTCTTCAACTACTAATACAACTGCATTCAATTTTTATATAAAAAGATTTTTGAATATTTTTTCAACTTATTCTTGTCAAACATTGTCAATTTATATTAAAATAACAACAACATACAAAATATTTAGTTTTTTCAGAAAGATGGAGGGATAGCCATGAAGAATCCACTTCTTCGCATTGAAAATTTACAGACGTCCTTTCGCATACAAGATCAATACCATGCAGCAGTTGATAACGTTTCGTTAACTGTCCATGAAAATGAAATTGTCGCGATAGTTGGTGAATCGGGTTGCGGAAAAAGTGCACTTGCCCTTTCCATTATGCGACTGCATAATGAAGCAAATACAAAATTACAAGGGCAACTTTACTATAGAGATAAGGATTTACTAACTATGTCGACCGCAGAAATGAATAAAGTACGCGGATCAAACATCGGTATGATTTTCCAGGAACCTCTTACAGCACTCGATCCTCTTATGACAGTTGGAAAACAAATCGAAGAAAACTTAGACTACCACACAAGCCTTTCAAAAACAGAAAAGAAAGAACGCACCTTAGAACTACTCCATCAAGTTGGTATTCCAAAACCAGAACTTACATATAAACAATACCCACATGAATTATCTGGCGGAATGAGACAAAGAATTGTTATCGCAATCGCAATTGCTTGTAACCCAGGACTCATTATTGCTGATGAACCGACAACCGCTCTAGATGTAACAATTCAAGCTCAAATACTAGACCTACTAAAATCCATTCAAGAACAAACAAAGATGGGTATCATTTTAATTACACATGATTTAAGTGTTGTTGCCGAAACGGCTGATCGTATTGTCGTTATGTATGCAGGACAAGTTGTAGAAACAGGAACAGTAGAAGAGATTTTTAATAACCCTCTTCACCCATATACTCGTTCTCTATTAAACTCAATTCCATCTGCGTATGCTGAAAAAGAAAAATTGCATGTAATTCAAGGGGTGGTTCCTTCGTTAGCAAAGCTACCTCGCACAGGTTGCCGCTTCCAAGCTCGAATTCCATGGGTTAGACCAGACCAGCATGAAGAAAACCCAGTTTTACATGAAGTAAAACCAGACCATTGGGTACGTTGTACTTGTTATAAACATTTCAACTTCCAGCATAAGAAAGGAGATGACGTAACTCATGGCACTGCTTAAAGTAGAAGATTTAAAAGTACACTTTCCAATTAAAGGTGGTTTCTTCGGGCGCACATTAGATTACGTGCGTGCTGTCGATGGTGTAAGTTTTGAATTACAACCTGGTGAAACGTACGGAATCGTTGGTGAATCAGGTAGTGGTAAATCAACAACCGGTAAAGCAATTATGCATTTAACAAAAGCGACGGGCGGTAACATTCATTTTAATAATAAAGATTTAACAAAATTAAGTCGCTCTGAGTTACGTGAACAACGAAAAGATATTCAAATGATTTTCCAAGATCCATATTCATCGCTAAATCCGAAGAAACGCGTTCTCGATATTATTGCCGAGCCTCTTCGGAATTTTGAGAAGCTTTCGCCTGAGGAAGAACGTAGAACCGTTCAAGAGTATCTTAGTATAGTTGGATTAAATCCAGAGTCTATTTATAAATATCCACATGAGTTTTCCGGTGGACAAAGACAGCGAATTGGTATTGCACGTGCTCTTACATTAAAACCAAAGCTTATTATCGCCGATGAGCCAGTATCTGCACTTGACGTTTCTGTACAAGCGCAGGTTTTAAACTTCTTGCAAGATTTACAAGCTGAACTAGGATTAACATATTTATTTATTAGTCACGATTTGGGCGTAATTCGTCATATGTGTGACCGTATCGGTGTTATGTACCGCGGGCGCATTGTGGAAGAAGCAACTAGTGCAGAGATTTATAATAATCCACAACATATTTATACGAAGCGATTAATATCAGCAATTCCTGATATTCGTCCTGAAAACCGAGAACAGCAACGTAAATTACGTCGTGAAGTAAGCGCTGAATACGAAAAATCATACGAAAACTATTTCAACGAAAATGGTCGTGCTTACGATTTAAAACCAATCTCGCCAACGCATCGGGTGGCATTACCATAAGGGAGTGATAAATCATGTGGAAGTTTATATTACGCCGAATCTTAATCATGATTCCGCAATTATTCATATTAAGCGTGCTCGTATTTCTACTAGCTAAAGCAATGCCAGGTGATGCATTAACTGGAGCAGAGATGGCAAATCCGAAAGCAGATCCAAAAATCCTTGAAGAACAACGTGAAAAGCTAGGATTAAATGATCCTGTAACAACGCAATATGTACGGTGGATTAAAAACGCTGTACAAGGTGACTTTGGTGTTTCCTATGCTCATAAAATGCAAGTAACAGATTTGATTGGTGAACGTCTCGGAAATACAATTTCATTAGCAATTGTTATTCTTATTCTTACCTATATTATTGCCATTCCACTTGGAGTAATAAGTGGCCGTTGGAACGATACTTGGGGCGATCGACTCATTACACTCTATAACTATTTAGGATTTGCTACACCGCTCTTTATTTTCGGATTAATTATGCTCTTCCTTTTCGGATTCCAGTTTCCAATTTTCCCGACCGGGGGTAGCGTAGATCCACAAATTGATACTGGTACATTTGCTTATTATGTAAGTAAATTTAATCACCTTTTATTACCGGCTCTATCAGGGGCATTAATTGCCACTGTCGGTACTGTACAATATTTACGTAGTGAAATTATTGATACGAAACATAAAGACTTTGTACGAACTGTTCGAGCAAAAGGTGTTCCTGAATCTAAAGTTTATTCACGACATATTTTACGAAATTCTTTTTTACCAATTGCGGCCTTTTTAGGTTATGAAATTACAGGTTTAGTTACTGGGGCACTCTTCTTAGAAAATATCTTTAGTTATCCAGGAATTGGACAATTATTCATCCAATCTATGGGACAACGTGACTTTAGTGTAGTAACTGCCATTGTTTTATTTACTGGATTCGCAACGTTACTCGGAACACTTCTTTCCGATATCATTTTAAGCATCGTTGATCCACGTATTCGAATCGATTAATGGGGAGGAGGAAAAAATCATGTTAGCAAATCCTGAAAAACAAACCGAAGTCATTCATTACGAGAAAAGCCCCTCTGGTTTCTCCATTATGTGGCGCGAATTTCGTAAAGATAAATTAGCAATGTTTTCACTAGTCTTTCTAGCAATATTACTATTAGCAGTCTATGTAACATCTTTTATTATGAAACAAGAAGATATTGTACGTGTAGATTTGTTTTCTATCTACGCACCTCCCTCTGCTGAACATTGGTTAGGCACTGATTATGGAGGCCGTGACATTTTTGGACAACTTATCATTGGTACACGAAACTCATTTACTATCGGACTAGCAATAACAATCCTTTCTTGCTTAATTGGTCTTTCTATCGGATTAATTGCAGGCTATTTCGGAGGAAAAGTTGATAATGTTATTATGCGATTCATTGATTTCGTAATAGTACTACCAACGTTAATGCTTATTATCGTATTTATCACACTTGTACCTACTTTTAATATCACAACGTTTATTCTAATTATGACTGCTTTCTTATGGACAGGAAAAGCAAGATTAATTCGCTCAAAAGTATTAACTGAAAAAGAACTCGATTATGTTGCTGCATCTAAAACTCTAGGTACACCTAACTGGAAGATCATCATTTTCCAAGTATTGCCTAACTTAAGTTCTATTATTATCGTAAGTGTTACATTAAACCTTGCAGGGAACATCGGTATTGAATCTGGTTTAACTTACTTAGGATTCGGTTTACCAGAAAGTACACCTAGCCTTGGTACACTTGTAAGTTATGCAACAAACCCAGATGTTTTACAAGAGAAATGGTGGATTTGGTTACCTGCATCAATCATGATTTTAGTGTTGATGCTGTGTATAAATTTTATTGGTCAAGCGTTAAAACGTTCGGCTGATGCAAGACAAAGAAAAGGATAAGGGGTGGAGAAGTTATGAACAAACCAAAATTGTACAAAGTATTAAGTACACTTGCTGCTTCAACATTATTACTATCTGCATGTGGGGGTGCTGATAGCGGAAGTAAAAAAACTAGTACTAGTACTAATACTAACCAAACAGATACGAAAAAATTTAATGCTCTTGTAAAAAATGATAAAAAAGAAATTCAAGACGGATCGTTAACATATGCTCTTGTTTCAAATACACCATTCGCAGGTGTGTTAAGTAGAGTTGTATATGACGGTGCTCCTGATGCTGAAGTTATCGATTTCTTTGATGAAGGCTTATTATATACAGATAAAAACTGGGAAATTAACAACGAAGGACCTGCAACTTATACAATTTCCGAAGATAAGAAAACAATTACAATAAAAATTAAAGATAATGTAAACTGGCACGATGGTAATCCCGTAACGGCTGAAGATTTAGAATTTTCTTACTTAATCATTGGTAACAGTAAATATGCTGGAGTTCGTTATGATACACAAATGCAAATGATCGAGGGAATGGAAGAATATCACGCTGGAAAAGCTGATAAAATTTCAGGTATTAAAGTTGTTGATCCAAAAACGATCTCTATTACTTATAAAACTGTTAATCCATCTTTAAAAACTGGTATTTGGACATATCCTACTTCTAAAAAATATTTAGGCGATGTACCAATTGAAAAATTAGCTGAATCAGATAAAGTTCGTAAAAATCCAATTGGATTCGGACCATTTAAAGTGAAGAAAATTGTTCCTGGTGAATCAGTTGAATTTGAACGCTTCGATGACTACTGGGGCGGTAAACCTAAATTGAAAAATGTAACTTTAAAAGTAGTAAACCCAGCAATCGTAAATGCTTCACTGAAAAAAGGTGATATTGATATCGCAAAAGTTACTGCAGATCAATATCCAAATGTAAGTAAATTAAAAAATACACAGCTAATTGGTAGAACGGGTCTTTACTATAGTTACATCGGATTTAAGTTCGGACATATGGACAAAGAGAAAAACGAAGCTGTAATGGATAAAGATAAATTTAAAGACGTTCGTTTACGTCAAGCGATGGCATATGCAGTGAATCGTGAAGAACTTGGGCAGAAGGTATATCATGGCCTTCGCTTCCCAGCTAACTCACCAATTCCACCATCTATGCCGAAGTTCCATAATAACAAATCTGGTGCATATGACTTCGATGTAGAAAAAGCGAAAAAATTATTAGATGAAGCTGGCTATAAGGATAAAAATGGTGATGGATTCCGTGAAGATCCAAAAGGCGGAGAATTCAAAATTAATTACTTAGCTAGTAGTGGTAGCGATACAAGTGAACCACTTGCAAAATTCTTTATTCAATCTTGGAAAGACATCGGCTTAAAAGTAGAACTTGTTGATGGTCGTCTACACGAATTCAACTCATTCTACGATATGATTAAGAAAGATGATCCAAAGATTGATATCTTCGGCGGTGCTTGGAATACTGGTTCTGACCCTGACTTATCTGGCCTTTGGTCAAAAGATGCAAGCTTCAACTACGCTCGCTGGGTAAACGATGAAAATACTAAATTATTAACTGAAGGTTTATCAGAAAAAGCTGGTGACGAGAAATATCGTAAAGAAGTATATGATAAATGGCAAAAATTAATCCATGATGAAGCACCTATGATTCCACTTCATTATCAATTTGAATTAACAGGCGTAAATAATCGTGTGAAAGACTATGATGTTGCTCCTGGTGCAAAATTAACATGGAAAGACGTTGCAGTAACAAGCGATAAAGCAGAAACAGAGAAATAAAATAAAAATAGCTCCTAGCCTATACTTTCTTTCGCTAGGAGCTATTTTTTATTTATCTCTAAAGTATACATTTTGTAGTTTATAATGACCATTTCCCTTCTTCTTATACAATACGATTAAAACATTTGCTGAAACATCTTTATTAAAACAGCTAACGTAACAGATCCAGCAAATCCCCCTAAACAAATTAAACTTACCCCTTGGCTATAAGACAAATTTTGAAGTGATTTCATATCTTCCATCCTCCCCATATCCTCTTTGATATTCTTATTTTATCAATGGGAATTTTTTCATAACATCGATTTCGCTGACAACTAACTTACAAATTTGTAAGTTAACAAATTCCCTTTAAACTTATATATCTAGTATGTCCACACTCTCCCCCTTTATACATCAAAAAAGACCTCGAAATATATCAAGGTCCTGCTTACACTACATAATATCTCACTCAACTTATTTTATCCCGCTATTTGTGGGCAGTAAGACCCCCACCTCAAAATTCAGTGAAAGCAAAGAAGTTAGATGGGGGGGCGGGCTGCCCGTAAAATCCCGATTGGTGAAAGCTGATAATAAGTGGGGGATGAACAAAACCCCCCTACTTATTAAAGTTTCACTTTATAATCATCACCGGGCATTTCACTCGTTTTGCTATTTTGTGACTTACACTACCAAGTACCATTTCTTGCAGTGTATTTAACCCTCTACTTCCAGCAATAACAAGGTCAATATCCCCTGTATTTACATATTGAACGAGCGTATCTCCAGGATCACCATGTAGAATCGTAATTTTGTAGGAAATGTTCTCTTTCTTTAATAAACCCTCAATCTCTTTTAATTTATCTTTTCGACTAGCTGATATTGTTTCTAAATCCGTTTGTCCTTGTATAATATCTGATTTTGCCGTTCTATTATCTACTACGTATACAACTTCAACATGTGTTTCTTCGTTAAATTTCGCAATATATGTTGCATGCTCAGCTGCTCGAAGTGCATGTTCAGAACCGTCACATGCTAATATAATTTGTTTGTACATATGCTGAATCCCCTTTTCGTTATCCTATCCGTATTATATAATAAAGCCCCCTAAAAAGGAGGCTTCTAACTAGCAATTCTCTTATTATAGGTAGCTAAATTTGAAACAATCTTCGAGCTTAGTTCATTTAACCCTGTGATCCTTACTTTCACACCGCTTTGTTCATACTTCATTATAACTTTATCAATTGCTGCTACTGCTGAATCATCCCATACATGTGCATGAGTAAAGTTCAGCTCAATTTCTTTTGCATCTTCATTATATGAAAAAGCATTTATAAAATCTGCCGTAGATGCGAAGAATAGTTGGCCGTGAATTTCATATATTTTCTTATTTTCAATATACAAATGTTTCACGTGAATCTTTGCCATATTGAACGCAAATAAAACCGCGCTAATTACTGTTCCAATAATTACACCTAATCCTAAATTATGTGTGATTAAGACAATTACAACTGTTACGATCATAACAAATGCGTTTCCTTTCGGTACTTTATGAAGCGTTTTTACAGAGTTCCAATCAAAAGTCCCAATCGAAACCATAATCATAACAGCAACTAAAGCAGCCATTGGAATATGAACAACGTAATCACCTAAAACAAATAGCAATACGATTAAAAAACCACCGGCTACAAACGTCGATAATCTCCCGCGACCACCTGATTTAATATTAATAACAGATTGTCCAATCATTGCACATCCTGCCATTCCTCCGAAGAAACCAGCAACAACGTTTTCAATACCTTGCCCACATGCTTCCTTATGTTTATTACTTTCCGTATGTGTCATATCGTCTAAAACCGAAGCTGTTAATAATAACTCTAGTAAACCGATAATTGCAAGCATAACTGAGTACGGTAAAATAATACGTAATGTCTCAAGTGTAAACGGCACATCAGGAATACTAAAGAACGGTAATTCTTTCGGTAAGCTTCCCATATCCCCTACTGTTTTCAACTGTAATCCGCTCATAAGTGCAATACTTGTCACAATGATAATTGAAATAAGTGTAGACGGTACAGCCGTCGTAATACGTGGAAATACATATATAATTGCAAGTCCTAAGGCGACAAGTGCATACATTTGCCAAGTTGCATTTTTAAAATGCGGCAATTGCGCTGTAAAAACTAAAATTCCAAGTGAATTTAAAAAACCACTCATAACGGATTTAGGAACAAACTTCATAAATGAGCTCAGTTTGAACACTCCAAAAATAATTTGAACAATACCTGTTACTATTGTCGCAGCAAATAAATATTGTAAACCGTGATCTTTAACGAGCGTCACCATTAATAATGCCATTGCACCTGTTGCAGCTAAAATCATCCCAGTTCTTCCGCCAACAAACGAAATTGTAACCGCAATACAAAAGGCAGCGTACAATCCCACCGTCGGATCTACGCTATCGCTTCAGGAATTAACGCTAAAGCAACGACAATTCCTGATAGTACGTCCCCTTTCACATTGGAGAACCATTCATTTTTTATAGTTTGAAACAAAGTAACACTCCTCTACTCTTTTATCCCGCATTAACGGGCAGTAAGACCCCCACCTCAACATTCAGCGGAAGCAAAGAAGTTAGGTGGGGATCAACTGCCCATAAAAGCCCGATTGGTGAGGGCTGATAATCAGCGGGGGATGAACAAAACCCCCACTGATTAAAGTTTCACTTTATCATTTGATTTTCTCCATAAGAAAACCTAAGCCGACTGCACGCAGGCTATTATATAACGGGTAGAGGATTTTTTGCTATGTAAAAGTTTCCTAAAAAAAGACGCTACCTTAGCAGCGCCTTTGCTCATTTTACCCCGCATTAACGGGCAGTAAGACCCCACCTCAAAATTCAGCGAAAGCAAAGATGTTAGGTGGAGATCAACTGCCCGTAAAAGCCCGATTGGTGAGGGCTGATAATCAATGGGGGAGGAACAACCCCCCCCCCCACTGATTAAAGTTTCACTTTATTAATGTCCACCGTGACCTTGACCACTTTCTTGCACAATCTCTAACCTCTCATCCAATATACCTTGTGTTTCAAATGAAATATCACTAGTACTTCCTAATAAGAAGCCGTGGTTATACGGTCCAAGTGTTGGGTCATCTTTAAACTTCGGTTGAATACTAGCAAGGAAGTCATAAACTGGTTGTGAAGCTTTTCCTTCCTCAAGCAAAACAACAGGGGCGTGTTTACCCATATGTGAAAACGGCGCTCCCGCAATTGCTAAGTCTGGTGTTTTACTCGAAACAAACGACAAACCGTGGCCTGGTTTTGTGAACCCCCAGCCAAATTTCGTTTTTTCATCTTTAAATTTCGCAAACGCAACCGAATTTTCTGTTGGCGTCTCCCCACTAATACGTGTTACTTTTCCGTATTTGCTTAGCTCTTTTTCTACTTCTTTTGAAATGATTTTTTCTGGTCCTAATACATATATATTGGCTTTATCTTTTCTCATCTTTAACGACTCAATTGTCGCTTCTGGCACCGTTTCTTTTTCTACATATAATAGAGGTTCTGGCATATGAGAAATCCAGTTTACAGCCGGTGTTGTATATAAACGCCCTTCCTCTTCAGACGAACCGACGATAACGCTATTTGGATAGCTTCCTGTTATATCGGCGTATTCTTTATCAACATCTTTTGCAAATGTAGCTGGATCTGTTTCTTTTATTTGTTTTACTTTATAATCTTTTAATTGTTCAAGCGTGCTAACGCCTACATCCCCCATAACCATAATTTGTGTTCCATCTTTCGTTCCGAGCGGATTTAATCGTTTTATTTCTTTTAACGTCATTTCAGGTACTTTTTCTTTTTCTATAAATAAAATCGGTCCGTTATTCGGATGATGAATAAGATCCGCACTTGCAATACCTAATTGCCACTCGTTCACTGGCACTAAAATAACAGCACCTGGCTGATTCTCTTTATGAGTTGCCGGCCATATTGTTTGCGAAGTTAATACTGCCATTTGCAAAGGATCATTTGTATTTAATCTCGTTACATTTTTTAAACTTGTCGTTAATAAATCATTCGATGCACCTTGATTCATTTCTTTCGGCGCAGTTACTTTCTGATTCATTTTCATTTCCTTTTTCTCTGTTTTCTTCTCTTCTGTAGATTCATGATTTTTATGATCTGTATTCGTTTGTCCGCATGCCGCAAGACCGACTGCTGCAATTATTGTTATCCCAAAAATTCGGATCATCTTTTTCACTATATCGCCCCCGTAATTGTTTTCGAACCAATCTTATTACCTAAAATGGAATTTCAACTTTACAATAACAAGCAATTCTGAAGAAATTATGCAGATGCATTATAATCTGCACCATTTCTTCATGATTTTGACTTACAATTTAAATAATAACTACAAATGCGGAGGTACTCTATGATTGATATACTACTCGTAGACGATGAACCGAGAATGCTTGAATTATTAACACTTTATCTTACTCCAATCGGATATAACTGCGTATGTGCAGTGTCCGGAGAAGAAGCTATTTCACATATAGAAAATCGAAATTTCAAATTTATTTTACTCGATATTATGATGCCAAAGATGGATGGATGGGAAACGTGCAAAAGAATTCGATCATTTAGTAACGTTCCTATCATTATGGTAACTGCCCGTGATCAAACGGTAGATGTCATCCAAGGGTTAAAACTTGGCGCAGATGATTACGTGACGAAACCATTCCACGAAGAGGAGCTTTTCGCAAGAATTGAAGCTGTTTTAAGACGAACGAATCAACGTACGCAAATCCAATATCACGGCATTTTATGGGATGAGGCAAAGCACTTCGTTTCTGTCCATAATGAAGAACTTCTTCTCACTCCAATCGAATTCTCTTTACTCGGATTATTTTTACGTCATATGAACTACGTATTAAGCCGTGATCAGCTCATTGAACGAATTTGGGGGTTAAATACAAATACAGAAGATAGAACAGTCGATTCACATATTCGTAATTTACGTGACAAATTACGAAAAGTAAATTTCCCCATTGATCACCATTTAAAAACTGTTTACGGAGTAGGATATCGATGGATTGATACCCTAGATTAAGGAGCAAAACGATGAAGCGAATTTCTATTCAACTCGGATTTTATTTTCTAATTGTTACACTTTTAATCGAAAGTGTTCTATTTGTCTTGCTCTATTATAGCCTTGTGAACACTAGAGTAAATGAAGAAATGACTGCTTTATTAAAGCGTGGAAATAGTCACCGAGATGTCCTTGAAAAGTATTTTGATAAGCAAACAATCTCCCATGTTGCTTTAATGGAATCCGAAGCTGAAACAACTGTTATTATTACAAATGCAAATAAGGAAGTGCTAGCAAAATCCAATGAAATAAATACTACTATAAAAAAGCATATTGAAGGAATGCAAACACGAACAGATCATGATGGAGCGATTATAGAGAATCATTGGAAAACATCTAATTACATATGTACAGTTAGCCCAATTGTAGTGGCAGGAAAAACGGAAGGCTATGTATATATGTTTCTCGGGACGGAATCAATCGAAAAAATGGTTAACGGGCTAACAAGACAATTCATTATCGCCGGAGTCATTACTTTCCTATTAACAGCTATCACCATTTTTCTATTGTCACGTTTATTAACAAAACCATTGTTACACATGAAACAAGCGACTGAAAAAATGAGTAAGGGGGATTTATCGGTTTCATTAACGACTACTCGAAATGACGAAATTGGTGAACTAGCAGAATCCATCCAAACTCTCGCAAATGATTTACATTATATGAAAACTGAAAGAAGTGAATTTCTAGCAAGTGTTGCTCATGAATTAAGAACACCTTTAACGTACGTAAGAGGTTATGCTGACATTGCATTAAAAGAAAGTACACCTCCTGAGCAACGTTTACGATACTTATCCATTATAAAAGACGAATCTGATTATATTACAAACTTAGTTCAAGATTTATTTTCACTCGCTCAAATGGAAAAACATAACTTTTTTATTCAAGTAAAGGAAGTGCATTTACACACCTTCCTTACTCGCATAACCGAAAAAGTAAACGCGATGTATAAGGAAAGACACATTACAGTTTCTTTCACTTGTCCTCCTTCACTGTTAGTAAACTTGGATGAACAGCGATTCGAACAAGTTGTAGTGAACATTTTAAATAACGCTTACAGGCATTCAAAAGAACATTCTTATATCAATATTTCTGTTACAGAAGAAGATAAACATATTTCCATCAAAATTGAGGATGAGGGAGAAGGTATTCCCCCAGAAGACCTTCCTCACATTTTCGACCGCTTTTACCGGGTTGATAAAGCGCGCTCCAGAGCTACAGGTGGAACTGGTTTAGGACTCTCCATCGTAAAGGAAATTGTAGAACTACACGGCGAAAATATTACTGCAACAAGTGAAGTTGGTCATGGATCTTGCTTTACGATTTCATTACCAGCTACATAAAAACACGACTATACATCAATAGTCGTGTTTTCTTATCCTTTAGGACTTTACTTTATAATATAGATTTACGAATTGGCCAAAACGTTTCGTATCCGTTAAAGTTAAATGAATTTCCGGGTTCTTTTCTTTAAATAACGGAATACCAGAACCTAATATATGCGGTGTAATCGTAACAACATATTCATCAATTAGATTATTCTTAAAAAATTCTCTCAGTAGACTCCCTCCGCCGACCATCCATATTTTAGAGCCTTCCTGCGATTTCAACCTTTTCGTAAACTCCACTACATCTTCATTTACAAACTCTACATGTCCGTTTGAACCTTTTTCTGAATTAGAAAACACGTAACATTTTTTATCTAAGTATGGGAATGTTTCTGTATGCTCTACCACATAATCATACGTTCTCTTCCCCATAATTATCGTATCAATCGTTTTGTACATTTCTGTATAACCGTTGTCTCCCTCTCCTTCGGTTTCCATTAACCACTGTAAATCATCATCTTCTTTCGCAATATATCCATCCAAACTAGCTGCAATAAATAAAACTATTTCACGTGACATATCTTTTCCTCCTTGCATCTCATCTTGATAAAGTGAAACTTTAATCAGTGGGGGGTCTGTTCATCCCCCACTGATTATTAGTTGAACCAATCGGGCGTTTACGGGCAGTAGATCTCCCACCTAACTTCCTTGCCCCAGCCAAATTTTGAGGTGGAGTCTTATTGCCCGTTAATGCGGGATAACATATGATGTAAACAATATACTAACAATAAAACATGACAATTTATGTCATGTTAAAAAGAAAAAAGGTGATACATTTGTCAAAAGCTAAACGCTTATTAGATATTCTTATATTTGCTTCTGCGAAAAAAACATTTACAGCGCAAGAAATAGCTGATGAATTTAATATTTCCGTTCGTACTGTCCATAGATACATTTTAGATTTAAGTGATATGGGGTTACCTATTTATGCTGAACAAGGTCGTAACGGAGGATATAAAGTATTAACGAATAGAGTCATTCCGCCTATTTTATTTACCGAAGAAGAAGCGGTTTCTATCTTTTTTGCTTTTCAATCTTTAAACTACTACCGAGACTTGCCTTTTAATACAGAAATTAATTCTGTTACCCATAAACTGTATAGCTCTCTACAAAATGATGCGAAAGCGAAAGTTGATAAAATACGTTCTTATATTGCTTTTTGGAATCCGAAGAGAACAATTGATACACCACTTTTAAAAGAAGTGTTAACGACGGCTATTGAAAATAAAAATTTACACTTTCAATACGAATCTAAATCAGGGATCAAAACAAAGCATGTTCATCCTATCGGTGTATATGCGCATGATGGTTTATGGTATTTGCCATCCTATGACTTTAATAGAAACAAAGTATTACTGTATCGCGTCGATCGTATTCTCTCCATATTATCAATGGAAGAAAATAAAGATACGTTCATGAATTTAGAAGAGTGGTTTATCTCTAACTCTAACGTAGTACACAGTCCTACTCAGTTACATGTTTTACTGACAACAGAAGGTGTACGCCAATGTAAAAGCGTTCCTTACCTAGAAGAGCTCGTTGTAATAAACGAAGACGGGACAGGATATATACATTCAACAATTGATAAAGGTGAAATTAACTTTATTACTCCTTTATTTTATAGACTTGGAAAAGATGCACGAGTTTTAGGACCGAGAGAATTGATAGATGGTTTGCGTATACGCGCGAAAGAAATTTTACATATGTATGAAGACGAAAAAAGCTGCTAAATATAAGCAGCTTTTCGGTTCAGTTGTTCCTATTGTTTTTACTATTGACGAATATCAAACCACCAACGATGTTTCGCATTCATATTTTCAGTGTCGCCAGTCCCTCTGTAATTGAAAGCATCCAAAAAGATTGAATCTAGTTTATCCTCATCTACAAAATAACCTAGGTTAACCTTTACCGTTTGTCCTGGTGTGATACTGCCAATATTGTAAAAGCTTTTTCCATCTCCGTGGGGTTCTAAATAATCAACTTCGCCCGTCATAATATTTCTTTCTGCAACTCCATTTTTTCCAGCGTACTTCCATGCATTCCCTTCAAATTTAAGCTGTTTTATGGATGGATGCATATAGATTTCTTCTGTCGCCTGTTTACCAATGTTTTTCACTGTTGTTGTCAAGTAGACAAATTTAGGCTGAACTAATTTTGACTCTACTAATTGATCAATTGAATCTTTACCATTTCCAATTTTATATTTATCCCGTCTATATGGTATCAATTGTCCTGCTTGATCCAAAGCTTGATTCTCGCTTAGTCTCCCTAATCCCGTTTCATTAAAGTTTTCTTGCTTAAAATCTTTGATTGAATCAAAAACTTCAACTTTTTCTATCACATATTCAATTTTGCTGTTATCCATGATAATCGTTACTGGAACCTTTTGTCCTATATGAAATAGTCGTTTACTATCTTCTTTCAAAGGAATCACCTTAGTTTTTTTAGGTTCATCTCCTTCGCTAAAACGATTTTTATCATAATCTGTTGTATCTGATGCCTTTTCTTTTGACGTAGGCTCAAGTGAAATGTTCTCTAACACATCCATCATTTGTTCTTCGTTTATATCTGATCCAATAAAACTTTCTAACATAATCCCCTCTTTCTCAAAAAAGAGAAAGACCTCTCTGTTAAACGCTAAATTGTTGTTTCCATTTTCTTTATTGACAATCACTGCTTTCTTGCCATTTATCTCTTTCTCTTCGTAGCTTTTTGAGTACAGCGTTTTAAAATTCGAATCTTTTCCTACTCTCCAAAGAATGAATGAAAATCCACCCTTTGCATAGTTATCTTTAAATGAATATTTCATAGCAGTGTCATCAATTGCTTCCATATTTTCTGGCAATTTACCAACCTTCAACTTATACCACTTATCAGTCTTTTTCGATTCCTTATTTGTTACTGAAACATTTACTTCGTAATTTTGTTTTTGGACAATCATATTATAGACTTTTACTGCACCAAAAACGGTTGTCGGCATGCCAATCAATAAGCAGGCAGCAGCGATTAACATACGATGTCTTTTACGCTTTTTCTGTGGTCGCTCGCCCTTCAGCTTAATCTCCTCCATAAACAATTTCTTTTTGCGCGTATATGTATGTGAAAATTCATGTTGTTCTTCAAGTGTATCAAAATCATCTAAAGCAATATTTTCAGCAAGGTCATACATTTCTTTGGAGTTCTTTGAATTCGTCATTTTGTATACCTCCTATAATACTTTGTACTCGTTTTCGAGCGCGCTCAAATTGCTTGCGGACGTTAGCCTCTGTTATCCCCATTACATTTGAAATTTCTTGATACGTTAAGTTATAGAAGACTTTGTACTTAAACACCTGTCTGTTCGATTCATTTAACTCTTTTAGCAATGTATCAATTTGAACCTCAGACATTTTACGTTTTTCCCACTCTTCAATATTTTCATCTACTGCTTCTGTTGATTCTCTTTCATATTCTTCTAAAAATGTTTCATGTCGTTTATTTTTCCGATAACTATCAATCGCCTTGTTTTTCGCGACCCTCAAAATGTAGCGTTTAAGCTCTTCAGTGCTCAAGCTATGGAGCTTTTCCAAGTTCTTATAAAGAGTAATAAACGTCTCTTGAACCGCATCTTCAGCCTGCTGAATATTATTTAAAATAGAATAAGCTACATAATAAATTTTTTGTTCATACAACTCGTATAGCTCTTCCATCTTTTCATAATCATTGTTTGTAACTTTCATATAATTCCTCCTCTCACTCTATATAACGAATGAGCGCTATACTTTGTGACACTGCAAAATCTTTTTATAGATAAAATTTAATAATAGAATAAACAAAGCTCAATTTCTCTATTGTAACTGATAATTGAGCTTTTGTTTATTGTAATTTTCCTGACTGCCCCATTAAAAACAACTCTCTTACGCCTTTTCAGTAAGTAGCATTTGCTCTATCGCTTCTTTTAACAAATTCTGTGTCTCTTCAAAGCTATAATTCTTCCACTCTCCCGGTTGTACCGTATAAAACTCAGCAAATGAACACTCTTTGTATCTCGGTACAACATGCATATGATAATGCCTTAATCGCTTTTGCAATAATCTTAGAAGCATCCATAATCGCTTTTGCTACACAATCATCTAATTCATCTACTTCTACAACATGCTGCTTTGGAACGATTAAAGTATGTCCTGCATAGAAAGGTGCATGATCTAAAAAAACAAGTTATATAATCGTCTTCATATAGTTTCCGCTTCGTTTGCTAGTTTAAGTTTACACCCTAAACAGTCCATCATGGTTCCTCCTCTTTCAAAAACAAAAAAACGTGAGCGCCCTATTCTCACGTTTTTCTGTTTCACTTTACCCCGCATTAACGGGCAGTAAGACTCCTACCTCAAAATTCTGCTATAAAGCAATGAAGTTAGGTAGGAGATCAACTGCCCGTAAAAGCCCGATTGGTTCAACTAATAATCAGTGGGGATAAACACCCCCACTGATTAAAGTTTCACTTTACTAATTCAATTGTTTCTGTAACTTTTATACTATCCTTTACAGATTGAACGATCGTACAGTTTTTCACCGCAAGTTGCAGTGCCTTGTCTAATTGCTCTTCTGTAATGTTCTCTGCTTTAATTTTATAGTGCAAATGAACACTTTCAACTGGTTTTGATAAAGCTTCACTTCTCCCAATTTCAGTTTCAATTGTAAACGTATCGTATGTAATACGTTTCTTTTCTAAAATTGTTCGGAAGACAATTGCACTACATCCTGCGATAGAAGAAATGAGTAATTGTAACGGTGAATACCCGTTTTCTTTTCCAATCGCTAATTGACCATACGATAAATCTGCTTCTATATCATCGTGTTTGATTGTTAGTTTCATTTGTTTTTTCCATCTCCACTTTCATCGGTTTCTGTCGCTTCTTACTCATATAATAATATATGTAGCAGAAAATGATAAATGGAATACCACAATATAAAGCCATTCGTTGTTCTGGAATAAACGCTAAACTAATAACAACGATACTATTTGTAATTAAAGCTAAAATCGGAACAATCGGGTATAGTGGTGTTCTATACTTTAAGTCCTCTAATTTTCCTCCGCCTTTTATATACTGACTTCTAAAGCGAAGTTGCGATAAAGCAATAATGATCCAACTTGAAACAGCCGATAAGCCAGCTATAGATAATAAGTACATATATACTGTATCTTCTGCAAGGAAGCTTGTTAATAAAGATAATGCCGCAACAGCAATCGTTACGACTAACGCTGTAATTGGAATACCACGTTTATTTACTTTCTTGAAAGAAGTTGGTGCCATTCCTTCATTTGCAAGTGACCATAGTATACGCGTTGCTGCATATAATCCTGAGTTCGCTACAGATAATAAAGCAGTAATAATAACGAAGTTCATAATATCAGCTGCATATGGAATACCGATTTTATCAAATACAACTACGAATGGACTTTCAATTACTCCTGCTTCTTTCCAAGAAATTAATCCTACTAAAATTGTCATTGTTAAGATGAAAAATAACATAATACGCCATACTGTATTACGAATCGCGCGTGGAATTGTTTTTTCAGGATTCTGACTCTCTCCTGCTGCAATCCCGATTAACTCTGTTCCTTGGAACGAGAAGTTAACTGTAATCATCGTAAGTAGTACCGCTGCTAGTCCATTCGGGAATAATCCGCCATCACTTACAAAGTTAGAGAAAAGAGGTGCTGCTTCTTTTCCATCGTATGGTAAAAATCCTAGCAATGCACTACCACCAAGAACAACAAATGCAAGAATTGTAACTACTTTAATACTAGAGAACCAAAACTCTAATTCAGCATAACTCTTCGCTGATATTGCGTTTGAAGCATATAAAATAACCCCGAATACGAGACACCATACCCAAACATCAACATTCGGAAACCATCTTTTCATCATTAAACCGATCGATGTTAATTCTAATCCTACTGTTACTGCCCATCCAATCCAATATAGCCAACCGATCATAAATCCAGTTCCTGGTCCAATAAACTTCGTCGCATACTTTTGGAAAGATCCTGAAACTGGCATTGCTACCGTTAGCTCTCCAAGACAAAGCATTGTTAAATACATAATAAATCCGCCCACTAAATATGAAAGGATGGCTCCCCCTGGTCCAGCCTGATTAATGGTGTAACCTGAACCTAGAAAAAAACCAGTTCCGATTACACCACCTAGTGCGATCATAAATAAATGTCTACTCTTCATCGTACGATGTAATTGTTCATTCGTTGTTTGCTGCATCTTAATCCTCCCCTACAAGTACCCCTATATCTTGTTAAAATTTTCTGATAATAAAAATATACACGAAAGCGATTACAATTTCTATATAAAATTAAAACTTTTCTGATAAAATAATATAAAAAATCGAATTATCGCGAGATTTAGATTCTAATTAGAGGAAAATAAGGATAAACAAGGAAAAACCCTTACATATATTGTAAGAGCTAATGAAGTTCTAATCTTCTCGATAAAATTGATAAACTATAATTTACGATAAAGTACATACAAGCTACTACTATAAACGTTGGAATCATATAATTTACATTCTGCCCGCTAATAATTTGAGCATTATGCATAAGCTCTGGCAGTGATATACCAACTGCTAATGATGTATCTTTCAGCAATGAAATAAACTGACTGACAAGCGGCGGGACCATTCTCCTTAATGCTTGTGGCAAAATAATATGCCAAAGCGCTTGAACATACGTTAATCCTGAAGATCTTGCGGCCTCAATCTGCCCTTTTTCAATCGATAATAGACCACTTCGAACAATTTCAGATATCATTGCTGCTTCAAATATTGTTAAAGCAACAATTACAGCTGTTATAATTTCTAATTTCAATCCTACTTCTGGAAGTGCAAAATATGTGAAAAATATAATCAAAAGTAGTGGTAAATTTCGAATTACTTCAACGATAATTCCTAATACTTGTGAGACGACAGGTATTTTCATGTAGCGCAATATCCCTATTACACTACCGATAATAAAACTAAGTACAATCGCTACAAGAGCGACTTCTAGCGTGATAAGCAATCCTTTTAATAAAAAGAGTATATGATCTCCTGTAATAGCACCTTGAAAATCCATCTACACCCCCTCCTTTGCCAAGCGTCTTTCCAAATAACGCACCAGCATACTTAGCGGAATTGTTAATACTAAATAAAACATCCCCACAAATATATATACATCAAACGTAACAAACGTCTTCGTTGAAATTAAGTCTCCTTGATACATTAAATCTGTTCCAGCAATAATTCCGAGTATTGAAGAGTTTTTTACTAAATTGAGAAATTGATTTCCTAGAGGAGGAATTACGATTTTCATCGCTTGAGGTAAGACGACATAATACATCGCTTGCGTATAAGTTAATCCTGAAGAACGTGCTGCTTCCATTTGACCTTTCGCGACTGATAAAATACCAGCACGAATTACTTCCGCAATAAAAGCCGCTGTATAAACTGTAAGCGCAACTGTCCCTGCTACAAAACCGTTGAAAGTAATTCCTATTACCGGCAAAGCAAAATAAAAAATGAATGCAATTAATACGAGTGGAATATTTCTAACAAACTCTACATAAGCAGAGCCACTCCAATTTAAAATACGAATAGGTGAAATTCGCATCACTGCTATAACAATCCCTAAAATAAAACTTCCTATTAGCGCAACTATACTAGACATCACCGTATATTTAAATCCATCTAAATACATATCAATATTATTCGTCAAAATAGAAAAGTCAGGCACATATTCCCCCCTCTTTCTTTATAAGAAGAGGATGAGTATCCCTCACCCTCTCATTCTTACTTTTTATTCCGATCAGTTTCACTTTATTTTTCTTGCTTTTGACCGATCCATTTTTCATACAATTTATCGTATTCTCCATTCGCATTCATATCTTTTAGTAAACTATTAATCTCTTTCGTTAAATCGTCTGCACCTTTTTGCACTGCAATTCCATACGGTTCATCCGTAAATTTTTTCCCTACAACTTCATAATTAGAATCTTGTTTTGCCATTCCATAAAGAATTGCATTATCTGTCGTTAAAACATCGCCCTTACCTGCTTTTAACGCTGTAAATGCTTCACTGTAATTTTCAAATTCTAATACTGTTGCTTCTGGTGATTTTTGACGAATGTTATTTGTAGATGTTGAGCCTTTTACAGCCAATACTTTAACGCCTTGCTTCACATCATCAATACTTTTAATATTGCTTCCTTTTTTCACAAGTAACGATTGCCCCGCTTTAAAATATACGTCTGAAAAATCCACTTCTTTTTTACGCTCTTCCGTAATTGTCATTGTAGCAATAATGGCATCAATATCACCATTTTTCAGCATCGGAATACGTGTTTTAGATGTTACTTCTTTCAGCTCTAGTTTCTTTTCATCACCAAGAATTTTTTTCGCAAGCGCCTTCGCGATATCAATATCAAATCCTTCTACCTGCCCTGTTGAAGGGTTTTTCAATCCAAATAAATTCGTATCATTCTTCACCCCAACTACTAACTTCCCGCGCTTCTTAATTTGTTCAACAGCTCCGCCCTGCTTCGTATTCGTTTCTTTCGCCTCGTCTTTTTTACCTCCGCATCCAGCAACAATAAGCACGAATAAACATGAGAATACGATTAGGGTAAACAACTTTTTCATCTTAATCATGAAATTCCTCCTTTAATGATTTAATACCCGGCTTAAAAATAGACGTGCTCTTTCTTGTTCAGGATTTGCAAAAAATTGTGCTGGTGTTGTATCTTCGATAATTTGACCGTCATCCATAAATAAAATTCTATCTGCTACCTCGCGTGCAAATCCCATCTCATGTGTGACGACGACCATCGTCATTCCTTCTTTAGCCAGCGCTTTCATAACATCAAGCACTTCTCCGATCATCTCTGGATCAAGAGCGGACGTAGGCTCATCAAATAGCATAATTTCCGGTTGCATCGCGAGCCCTCTAGCAATAGCTACCCTTTGCTGTTGACCTCCGGATAATTGATGGGGATATACACCCGCCTTCTCCGGGATTCCCACTTTCTCTAAATAAAACATCGCTGTTTTCTCTGCTTCTTCTTTGGAAATTTTATTTACTTTAATTGGTGCTAGTGTAATATTCTGCAGAACTGTTTTATGTGGGTATAAGTAAAAATGCTGGAAGACCATACCAATATTTCGGCGTAATTCATTCATATCTGTTTTTTTATTGTGTACGTCTGTATTTTGTACAATTAATTCTCCATCGGTAATCGCCTCTAACTGATTTATACACCGAAGCAATGTACTTTTTCCTGATCCTGAAGGACCAACAACTACTACCACTTCACCTTTTTTCACTTGCACATTAATATTTTTCAAAACTTGGAAGTTACCATAATATTTATTTACATTACGAAACTCTATCAACATACTCCCCCCTTCCCCTAAACAAAGCATGTACATTCTTTTTATATTCAAAAATAGGCAAAAAAATAACTTTCAGCTTCATTTTGTCCATAAAAAAGAGCAAAGGGATTTCCCTTTGCTCCTTCATTTCTATTCTCTTAAGATACTTCTTCTTTCTTGTCTTTCCCGTATTCATGCTCCCAGAAATCAGCATTTTTAATTCCTAATTTTTGCGGATCGAATACTGGATCTTTTCCTTCTTTTTTCTGCTTTTCATAATCCTTTAATGCAATCAATGCCGGCTTTTGTAATAATAGAATCGCAATAATGTTAACCCATGCCATAATTCCTACACCAATATCTCCTAAGGCCCACGCTGTTGCTGCTGTTTTTACGCAACCGTAGAATACAACTCCTAAGAATACAAACTTTAGTACGATAGACATCCAAGGGCGGTCTTTATCACGATTTAAGTAAGCGATATTCGTTTCTGCAATGTAGTAATAAGCCATAATTGTTGTAAATGCGAAGAATAGTAGAGAGATTGCCACGAAACCGTTTCCAAATCCAGGGAAAACAGATTCTACCGCAGCCTGTGTATAACCAGGACCTGGTTGTGCACCATTTAATTTATTGACGATAAAGTTTTTTCCGCTTGCATCAAATACGTTATACATGCCTGTAATAATCATCATAAATGCTGTTGCTGAACAAACAAATAATGTATCAATGTAAACGGAAAATGCTTGTACTAATCCTTGTTTAGCTGGATGTGATACTTCAGCCGCTGCTGCTGCATGGGCCCCAGTTCCTTGCCCTGCTTCGTTTGAATAAATACCACGTTTTACACCCCAAGAAATTGCTAAACCGATAATCCCGCCAAAAGCCGCTTCTAATGCAAATGCACTTTTTAAAATTAACATGAAAGCATCTGGTAATTTTTCAATATTCATAGCTACAATTACACAAGCTACTAAAATATAACCAAGCGCCATAAATGGAACTACAACTTGCGCTACGTTAACAATTCGCTTAACTCCACCAAAAATAATAAGTGCTAATGCCGCTACTAATACCGCTCCAGATACAGAAGTATTAATACCGAAAGCTGTTTCCAAACTTACAGCAATACTATTCGCCTGAACACCCGGTAACAGCATCCCCGTTGCAAGAATTGTCGCTGCAACGAACACTAATGCATACCATTTAACCCCTAGTCCTTTTTCAATGTAGTAAGCCGGACCTCCGCGGAATTGTCCTTGATGCTTCGTCTTATATATTTGTGCAAGTGTCGATTCTACATAAGCAGAACCTGCTCCTAGAAAAGCTACCGCCCACATCCAAAAGACAGCTCCTGGACCACCGAATGCAACCGCTGTGGCTACTCCAGCTATATTCCCTGTTCCAACGCGTCCTGATAAAGAAAGTGCTAACGCCTGGAATGAAGAAACACCAGCGTCTGATTTTTCTCCTTGAAATGTAAGCTTCACCATTTCTCCTACATGCCTTACTTGTAAAAACCTCGTTCGAATGGAAAAATATAGACCTGCTCCTAAACATAAATAGACAAGTGCCGGACTCCAAACAATATTATTTATCCAACTTACGATAGCTTCCAACATTCCTCCCCCTTTTTATAAAGAATATTCAGAATATACATAAAATTATATAATGTATACCGAATCTATGACAATATTATTTTAATAAAACAAACATATTTTTGTATAAAAAAACAAAGTATATATTTATTTTACATACTTTGTTTCGATATGAATGTATTATATATTCACAATTGCTTCCCTCTTTATAATTCTTTCATAGAGTTGTTCTGCTAATTCTCGGAAATGATCTGGCATATCTTTCCCTTTAAACTTCTTTTGAAGCGTACCGTATAAACCAATATCACGTAGACGTAAAAATAACGGTAACGCTTCATACCAACTATCCGCTAGCCTGTGCTCATATTCATAACCCTTTCTTAGCACCTGCAACTGTTTACGAGCAAATTCTGTCTTCTCCTCCACTGTCCATGGTGTAAAAAGAACAGAGTAATAAAGAACCATTGCCAAATCATGAATAAAGTAATTATAGGCCGCATCATCAAAATCAAAGATTGTTAGCCCTTTTCCGTCATAATGAAAATTCCCTGGATGAATATCGCCATGCATAAGGCCGAATGTTTCTCTTTTAACCGGAAGAGCATTTATTTCCTCCATTAATACAGTGGCAATCCCTTTCACCTTCTCATCTTCTAATTCATTAACAATGCTACTTTCGTCCTCTTCCCACGTATCACGGTAGTCTGTTTTAGGGTAATTCATTGTAAGACGATGCAGTTGTCCAATCGCTTTTCCCCACGCTTCAAAGTAAGCATCTCCCCAATAAGGCGATTCTTCTCCTTTTACTCGCTCACCTTTTGCATATGTAAATAGGGAAGCAAAAAAGAAAGTGCCATCTTCCGCTCCGATTTCTTCTACAAGATTTTGAGATATTGAATTACGAGGTCCCGCCACTTTCGCCCCATGCTCCGCAACATACCGTAAAAAATCTAGTTCAGCCTCTACCGCTTTTTTAGACCGATGAGAAGAATGAGTTAAGCGTAATACGTAATCTTCATTATTTTTATCCTTCGCCTTAAAAATATAATTCTCAAAATCACCAAGTGGCTTTTCTTCCACCGTTACATGATATGCCTTTGCTGCTCTTGCTAAAATCTCTTTTGTAAAAACGCGTTCTACAGCTATTTCCATATGTATCCCTCCTATATCTCTTCTTAATTCGACATAAATGTGAGAAGTACTGCTATGAAGTTAAATAGTGCATGGGCAATCATAGCAGATAAAATGGAATTTGTTTTCTCATATAACCACGCGAATGCTACTCCGCTTAAAAAATTCACCGGTAATGTGTTGTATGTTGGAATATGAACAACGGTAAATATTATGGAACTTATAAGTACGCCGCCCCATATGCCATATCTCTCACGAAAAAACATATAAAAAGCACCTCGATATAAAATCTCTTCGTAGATTGGAGATATAACCGCCGCTCCAATTACCGCGATACAAAATGCGTAGAATGATTTATTATTTTGGACCGTCTCTGTTTTACTATTTTCAAAGGAAATACCCATTTTCTCCATTATCATTAATACAGCAACACTAACTATAATTAAGAAAATACCCACTACAACTGTCCATAAGAAATCTTTCCATGAAAGCTTCCGAATTCCAATATCTTTCCACGACAGTTTATATCTTTTTATGCAAAAAAGATAAACTAAAAATGTAAATATCACTGCCATTATAAGTCCCATTAATACTCCAGCATATAATGAGTTCCCTATTATTTTTAAAGCATAATCATAAAAAAGAGATTCAACCGTTACTGGAACAATAATGAATACAAACATAAATAAATATAAAATTTCTTTCCATCCCCACATATACTTTAAAGTCATCTACACCATCCCCTACATCCTATTTTCTTTAGTATAAAAGACGACGTAACGTAACTTTCAAGCTACTTTTTCAAATAATCCAAGCATAAATTTCTTATAAAAAACAAAAATTAACAGAAGGAATTTTATTCTAAAAGAGGTGGAATTTATGACACAACACGAAGAACAGCAAGAAAGCAAGAACCAAAAGCATATGTTTCCATCACTTCCGGAAAACGTTAATTATATTGAAAATAAACTTTGCCACTCGGATGATATAAAAAAATTAGATATCCCTTTTCAAAACGGAAAAGGAACCATTATATATATCGAATCTTTAGCAGATCCAAATTTAATTCATCAATTAGCTCTTGAGCCTTTATTAACGCGGTCGGATTTGGCTTTAGATAAAGCTTTTTCTACATTAAATATGAAAAAAGAAACGAATTTAAATTATGGGGTACAGCTTTTATTACAAGGAAAATCATTATATTTTCATGAACACGTCGATAGCTTTTGTATTTTCGAAACAGCTCTATCTTTAAAAAGAGATATAACAGAGCCGGATAATGAAGGCATTGTACGTGGACCACATACCGGTTTTGTAGAAGATTTAGCAACCAATTTAGCTTCTATTCGTAAACTCATAAAAAGTCCAAGTGTCGTCGTTAAATATTTCACACTTGGTGAAGAAATGCACACGAAAGTGGCAATTGCTTATATTCAAAATATAGCTAATGACGATCTCGTTGCAGAAGTAAAAAGAAGATTAGAAATGATTAAGACAGACGCACTCATGCCACCAGGCTACATACAGGAATTTATAGAAGATACATCTTTCTCACCATTCCCGCAGCAATTAAATACAGAGCGCCCAGATAGAGTGGCTGCCAATTTAATGGAGGGGCGAGTTGCTATTTTATCTGACGGAGATCCAACAGCTCTTATCGTTCCTGTTACATTATTCGCTTTTTATCAATCACCTGATGACTATAATAATCGCTGGATTGTCGGTTCTTTCGTGCGAATGATTCGCTTAGTAAGTTTTTTAATTGCCTTTCTCTTACCAGCTATATATATCGCAACTGTCGCTTTTCATCCTGATGTGTTGCCACTCGAACTCGTTTATACAATTAAAGCTTCATTAGAAAAAGTGCCACTTCCTCCTATTTTTGAAGCTCTCTTAATGGAATTGATCTTCGAATTATTGCGCGAAGCTGGTATTCGTCTGCCGAGCCGCGTTGGACAAACAATCGGTATTGTAGGTGGTTTAGTAATTGGGGATGCGATCGTAAAAGCCGGCCTCGTTTCTTACACAATGATTATCGTTGTAGCTTTAACTGCAATTGCATCTTTTCTCGTTCCATCAAACGACATGAGCTCAGCAGTTCGAATTCTTCGTTTTCCGTTAATGATTCTCGCTGCTCTATTTGGCTATGTAGGAATTTCTTTCGGTTTAATTATTACTTTCGTTCATTTATGTCAGCTGCATTCTTTTCATACACCATACCTTTCACCCATTGCACCCATGCGTATAAAAGATATGAAAGACTCTTTTGTAAGACTTCCTATTTGGTCATTTTGGGAACGCCCCCATGATCCAAAGCCGAAAAAAATGCAAAGACAACATGTAACACGAGAGGATGAGAACGGTGACAAACACGCAAAGTAAGGTTTCACTCACTCAATTTACCTTCTTCGTTGTTCAGTGCCAAATTGGTGTAGGTATACTCTCTCTTCCTAATCGTCTTCATCCAATTGCGAAAGGAGCTGGATGGATTTCTACACTTATAGCTGGGATAGCTATTCAAATTATCATTTTACTTATGTGGTTTTTATTAAAGAGATTTCCCGATAAAACTATATATGAAATTGTTTGTACAATGTTTGGAAATAAGCTCGGGAAACTATTCGGTTTTTCTTATATTGTCTACTTTATCATCATCGGGATGACTGTTATGTTAAATGCTTGTAATGTCATTAAAGTATGGATTTTACAAGCAACGCCTTGGTCTGCGATTCTAATTTTATTTACAGTTACATGTGCTTATTTAGCTTATAACACATTCAAAGTCATTGTACGATTTTACGTCATGGCCTCTATCCTCATTATTCCGATGGCCTTCTTAATTGCGCTCGGATTAACACGTGCTGATTTTTCATATATTTTCCCGCTCACAGAAGCTGGATGGTGGAATATTATTCAAGCATCAAAAGAAACCATTACAGCAATGTATGGCTTTGAAATTATCCTTATCGCCTATCCAAAAGTAAATGGGACTCCTGCCGGAAGACTAAAAGCAATTTCTATCGCTAACGGGTTAGTAACAATATTTTATGCTTTTACAGTCTGGATTTGTTTTATCGTATTTAGTCCGAAACAAGTTGAACTTATTCCTGAACCAGTTGCTTATTTACTACGCTCTCTACATATTGGAATCATAGACCGGACTGATTTACTATTCATACCAATATGGATGATAACAGTTGTGGCTTCTATTGCTAGTTATTATTGTGCTGCTTCAATCGGAATTGGACATATATTCAATCTTGCTAATCATAAAAAAGCTGTTCCAATCGTTGGTATTATTGCTTTTAGTGTAGCCTTATTTATAGATACACCTGAAGAATTAAAAGTAATTGCAACTTTCACTGATAAGTTCACCTATATTTTCATAGTTGTCCTCCCTCTTTTATTTCTACTTTATTCAGTAATAAGAAATAAGAAAGGAGAGCAATATGTTCAAAAAAAGAATTAAATTACTTTTTGTATTATGTGCTAGTTCATTCCTTTCTGGCTGTTGGGATCAAGAACCATTAAGAGAGGCAAGATTAGCTTATAGTATTGGATATGATATTACAGAAGAAAATAAACTTCAGCAAACGATTGAGCTCGTAAAAAGTTCAAGCGGAGAGCAGTCTTCATTCGAGAATGAAGTACATTCAGCAACCGGACATAACATAAGAGATACAAGCGATGCACTAAAAAAAAATGTAACTGGGAATATCCGTTACTTTAAATACGGTGTTCAATTATTAGGAACAAAAATCCAACAAAAAGGTATACTACCCTATTTAGATGTCAGCTTTCGAGACCCAACAAACCCAACTGCTTTAGTGAAGCTTATTTCAGTAGATGGTGATACATCCGAGATACTCGAAAAGAAGAAAGTAGGGAATTTACTGATTGGAGATTTTCTAAAGAAAAAAGTGAAAAGCTTAGAAGATATGAGTGTGTTTCCAAAAGAAACTTTAGAAACAGCTGCTACAAAAATGTTAGATCCGGGTAAAGATTTCACTCTCCCTTCTATAAAAATAAAAGGAAAAGAAGTTATTACAGACGGGTTAGCTTTATTTAATAAAGACAAATTAACTGGACATTTACCCTTGAAACAAGCTGTTTTATTCGTGTTATTAAACGGAAAAATGGGAACAAGTGCCCGTATAACCCAAAAACTTACTAGTGATGAATCAGAGAAGACATCTGATTATTTAACAATGGAAGTGAGCAATCAGAAATTAAAACGAGACTTAAAAATAACAACAGATAAAAAAGGAAATGTTTATGCTCACATTAAGCTTCAACTAAAAATTATAGCGCTTGAAGCTCCAAGGGATAATCTTTATAAAATGGGTGAAAGAGAAAAGCTAAATAGAGAATTATCGAAACAACTTACGAAAGAAGCTAAACAAATAACGAAAAAGCTACAAAAAGCAAATTGTGATGCTTTCGGTATCGGAAGACACCTTATCGCTTATCATCCTGATTTATGGAAGAAAAAAAATTGGAATAAAGATTATGCAAAAGTGAAATTTAAGCCCGAAGTAGAAGTAAGCATTTTATATAGTGGTGTCTTAAAATAAAAGGTTGTATGCCACTTGGGCATACAACCTTTTATTTCGTATATCGATATACAATTGATTCATATGGTCTTAAATTAAGATTTGTAATATCCTTGCTTGAATCTTTATAATTTGACAATAATACTTCTTGTTTCATTCCATCTAATTGAACATTACCTGGTACAGAATATGTTATTTCTTCTCCATAGAAGTTATTTATAACAAGTAATACTTCATTGTCTACAGTACGTGTATACGCCCAGATCTTAGGATGATTTCCATCTAAAACATCATATTTTCCGTCTGTAATTATATCGTATTTTTTTCTAAGTTCAATTAACTTTTTATAATGATAAAATACAGATTCTTTATCTTCTAATGCCTTCTCTACGTTTATTTCTTTAAAGTTTTCAGCCACTGAAATCCAAGGTATACTTGTTGTAAAACCGCTATTCACCTCTTCATTCCACTGCATCGGAGTACGTGAATTATCACGAGATTTTTGTTTTAAAATCCCTATAATCTCTTCTTTTGACAATCCTTCTTCTAGCTTTATATCATATATATTTAACGATTCCACATCACGATATTGCTCGATGGACTCGAATTTAGGATTCGTCATACCGATTTCTTCCCCTTGATAAATGTAAGGTGTTCCTTGCAGCATGTGCATAGCTGTCGCTAACATTTTCGCAGATTCATTTCGGTACTTCCCATCATCACCGAAGCGTGACACGATGCGAGGCTGGTCATGATTACACCAGAATAATGCATTCCATCCCCCGCCCTTTTGCATTTCAATTTGCCAGTTAGACATAATTTCTTTTAATTTCATAAAATCAAAATCAGCTTTCGTCCACTTATCACCATTCGGATAATCTACTTTCAAATGATGGAAACTAAACGTCATACTCAGTTCATTGCGCTCAGGGTTTGAGTATTTAATACAATTATCAATTGTCGTCGATGACATTTCTCCAACTGTAATTACCTCTTTCCCTTCAAATACATTTCGATTCATCTCTTGTAAATATTCATGAACACGCGGACCATCCGTATAATATTTACGTCCATCACTTATCGCAGTACTTCCGTCATCGCTTAAGAAACGTTGGTCTTTTGAAATTAAGTTAATAACATCAAGGCGGAATCCAGTTACCCCTTTATCAAGCCAAAAGCGCATCATATCATACACTTCTTCACGAAGCTTTTCATTTTCCCAATTTAAATCAGCTTGTGTCTCATCAAATAGATGTAAAAAATATTGCTCTGTCTTCTCATCATATTTCCAAGCAGATCCACCAAACTTAGACTGCCAATTATTTTTTTCATCACGCCAAATGTAATAATTGCGATATGGACTATTTTTATCTTCTTTCGCTTCTTTAAACCACTTATGCTCCGTCGAACTATGGTTTACAACGATATCAAGCATAATTTCAATGTCACGTTCTTTCGCTTTTTCTAGAAGCTTTTCAAACTCTTCCATCGTTCCGTAAGATGGATCAATGCTATAATAATCACTTACATCGTACCCATTATCATTTTGTGGTGATTGGTATATCGGTGTTAACCAAATATAATCCACTCCGAGTTCTTTTAAATAATCTAGTTTCTCTGTAACCCCTTTTATATCACCGGTTTCTTTATTGTAATAACTATTAAAGCTCTTCGGATAAATTTGATAGACTACACTTTTATGCCAATCCTTCATGTTTAACTTCCTCCTACTTCTGTTTAACTCTTTTAGCAAATAACCATGTTAACGTAAATGGGATTACAACTGCGATAATCATTCCTACAATAAACATTGGAATCGATTTCGGAATGATAGAAATAAATGCTGGCAATCCGCCAATTCCGATAGCAGGTGCTAATACACCATTTAATGTAATGAATATCGCTGCCACAGCAGATCCTATAATTGCTGCATAAAACGGAAACTTATTTCGTAAATTCACACCAAACATCGCCGGCTCTGTAATACCGAAATACGCTGAAATTGCTGATGTCGACGCCATACTTTTATCATTTTGATTTTTAGAAATCCAGAACATTGCAAGTGCCGCACTTCCTTGCGCAATGTTAGAAAGAGCAATCATCGGCCAAATAAATGTACCACCGTGCTGTGCAATTAATTGTAAGTCAATCGCAATAAACATATGATGCATGCCTGTAATTACAAGCGGTGCATATAATGCTCCAAATAATACTGCTCCAACTACTGGTACTGTTTCATATACGCCCACTAATCCAGCTGTTAATAAATCTCCAATATGACGTGTAACTGGACCAATAATTCCTAATGCTAACACACCTGTTACAACGATTGTTGTAATTGGTACAACTAATAATTGAATTGCATTTGGTACATGTTTCTTTAAGAAAATCTCTACTTTACTCAATACAAACGCTGCTACTAACACCGGTAAAATTTGACCTTGATATCCTACCTTTTCAATTTGGAACAATCCTAAAATATTGAAGTACTCAATCTTTTGACCTTCTAAGCCAGTCGCTGCTTTTCCATAATCCCAGGCGTTTAATAAGGCTGGATGCACAAGCATTAAGCCCATAACAATACCTAGTATTGGACTACCACCAAAACGCTTCGTTGCTGACCAACCGACAAGTGCTGGTAAGAATACAAATGCTGTATTGGCCATCATATTAATTAAATCCCAAAGCCCGCCTAAATTCGGATAAACATCTAATAAATTTTTACCATCAAAAAATAAGTCCTTTGCTCCTAATAAATTGTTAATCCCCATTAGTAAACCAGCTGTTACGATCGCTGGTAATATCGGCATAAATACATCTGAAAATACTTTTACAAACTTTTGAGCTGGATTTAACTTTTGATTTCCAGAATCTTTCACGTCAGCCACTGTCGCTTCCTTCATACCTGCAAGCGTTATCAATTCAGCGTAAACACGATCTACGTCCCCTGGGCCAATTACAATTTGAAATATCCCAGCATTATGAAACGCTCCCTTTACTAATGAAACAGACTGTAATTTATCATTATCTATTTTACTTTCATCTTTTAAAGCGATACGGAGCCTCGTTACACAGTGCGCAGCTTGTTCAATGTTGTCTTTCCCACCAATATACTGCAACACTTCCTCTGCTGTTTTACGATAGTCTTTCCCCATATTCCCGTCCCTCTTTTCTTTTTTTGATACCGTTTACACTTACATATTAACTCATATATATAAGTTAGTCAACACTCGTATATACGAGTTGATGATTTTTTTATAAAAAAAAGATGAAACGTTATTTCGTTTCACCTCTTTACTTTCTTCGCGCCACATCCGAAAAGTGAAAAATATCTAAGCGGTGACGTGATTCCGTATATTCGAATTGACTCCCATCGTATAAATGAGTAAAGTTTTTCACAACGACAACATAATCTGTGCCATTTAAATCTAAATACTTTCGGTCATCATCTGTACACGGCTGCACTTCAATTACCCTCTGCGAATAACTAATATGTAGCCCTAATTCTTTCTCAATGTATTTATAAATTGATGCCGTTGCAATTTCTCTCGTTAACCCTGGAATAAACTCAGATACAAAATGATTTATATCTAAAATTACTTTTTCTCCATCAATATTTCGCACACGTTTAATATGATCTATTTCTGTTTTTTCTTTCACGTTTAATAATTTTGCAACCTCTTTTGTCGCTTCTTCTTTCTCCATTTCCACGACTTCTGTAATACAATGACGTCCTAGACGCTCATTTTCTTCTTGAAAACTTACAATGCCACCGAAGTTAAACTCAATATTTTTTCGCTTTAATACAAAAACACCTTTTCCATGTATTTTTTGAACATATCCACGCTCTTGCAATAAATCTACCGCTTTTCTTACAGTGCCCCGGCTTGCTTCATACTGCCTCATTAATTCAGTTTCTGATGGGATTTTGCATCCCTCTTTTAATTGTTTATTATCAATAGACTTACTGATTTCTGTATAAATTTGTTCATACTTACTCATCATCTACAATAGCCCCTTGTCACCTTCTAATTCTATATGTATTATACCACGCTACACTCTTCTGCCAATCTCTCACTTATTTTCCAGTACAAGAAAAATATAGGTAAATATTTAACCAATGGTACGTATTTTTATAAAAAAATTTATATTTTTCTTTTCATTCAAAAAAACATGTAGTATACTAGCTTCAAAATCAGAGGAGAAAGGGAGCAAAGAACTATGCTTACTTATACAACAATTGTAGTTACATTTGCACAAAAACATCATCATCATACTTAACCCTTGAAACCTAGCGGAAAAATTACGCGTAGGTACAAGGGTTATTCCCATTGTACCTACGCTTTGGCAAAGAGCCATGTAGGTATTTTTTATCTACATGGCTCTTTTTTTATTGCCAAAAAGCTAGTAAAAAATGATGTTTAAGCAAATCTTACTACAAAGGAGTTAACAAAAATGGAAACGAAAAAATGGGGATTATGGGTTTTAACAGCTTTTGTTATCGGGAATATGGTTGGCGGTGGCGTATTTATGCTCCCAGCAAATTTAGCACACGTATCAGGTCCAATGGGTTCTACACTTGCATGGAGTATTACAGGACTTGGCGTATTTATGATTGCACTCGTATTTGGAAATTTAGCAATTCGAAAACCAGAATTAAAAGCCGGACCACAAAGTTATGCCCAAGCAATGTTTACATCCAAAAAGGCAGGTAAAATTGCAGGTTATAGTATGGCTTGGGGATATTGGGCTGCTAACTGGGCTGCTACAGCATCTGTAATTATTTCCTTTGCAGGATATTTATCAACCTTCTTTCCTGTTTTACAAAGTAAGCAAATTCTCTTTTCAATAAATGGATTTTCACTAGAACTTGGAAAAGGGTTAACTTTCCTCGTATGTAGCCTTATGTTATGGGGTATTCAATATATTCTATCTCAAAATATTGATCGCGCTGGTAATATGAATCTTCTTGCTACCATTGCAAAAATCATCGGATTTACAATGTTTATTGTAATCACATTATTTATTTTCAATGCCTCTAATTTCGGAGACGGTCAAACATTTATGAATGAATCTGGACAAGCCATTTCATTAGGCGGACAAATAAATTCAGCGGCTATTGCAACACTTTGGGCGTTTATCGGTATTGAGTCAGCAGTTATGCTTTCTAATCGTGCAAAATCTCAGCGTGATGTTAAAAAAGCAACGATTTTCGGATTAATTATTGCTCTTCTTATTTACATGGCAATTACTCTACTAACAATGGGTGCTCTTCCGCAAGATGTTTTAAAAGAGTCTCAAAAGCCATTAGTAGATGCATTAAATTTAGCAATTGGTAGTAAAGGTGCTTATATAATGGCCTTACTTGCACTCGTATCTTTATTCGGCTCTACTGTAGGCTGGATCGTTGTTAGCTCAGAAGTACCTTACCAAGCAGCAAAAAATGGGCTTTCCCCTAAGTTTTTCGGAAAAACAAATAAAAAAGGCAGTCCTTCAAAATCATTATTGATTACAAATGTAATGACACAAATTTTCTTATTTTCAACGATTTCTGGTACGGTTTCAGAAGCATATAATTTCGCTATTGTTGTAGCGACATTAGCATATTTAATCCCCTACCTTGTTTCTACCTTGTATCAATTAAAATTAGTTATTACGGGCGAAACGTATGACATAATGCCTGGATCTCGCATAAAAGATGGTATCATTACTGCACTAGCATTTTTATATTCCATTTGGGTTATTAAAACAGGAACTGCTGATTTAAAAACTTTCTTCTTAGGAATTGGGTTGTTTGTATTAGGCCTTATTCTTTATCCAATTTTAATGAAAGATTCACAAAAAAAATAATAAAAAAGAGAAGCATTCCGCTTCTCTTTTTTTATTAAAAATCAGTTAATAACTTTTCTTTTAGTTCACCTACATCTAGTGGTTTTGCATAATAAAAACCTTGTACAAAGTCACAACCCATTGATTGTAATAAACTTTCTTGTTCTACCGTTTCTACCCCTTCAGCAACCACTAATAAATTTAAACTATGGGCAATCTCAATAACCGATTTTACAATCGTTCGCTCAGGTTGTGCGTGATCATAATGAAACTCACGAATAAAATTACGATCAATTTTCACAATATCAAGTGGGAGTTTTTTCAAATAATATAATGAGGAATACCCTGTTCCGAAATCGTCTAAAGCGATTAAAATCCCCATACTTCTTAATTCTTGTAATGTAGCAATAATATAATCAAAATGACGTACAGCTATACTTTCTGTTATTTCTAATATTAAACGATTTGGTGAAAATCCTGTTCGCTTCAATATACTACGAACAGATAAAATAAATCGCTTTTGCATCAATTGTTGTATTGATAAATTAACAGATAACTTCAGTCCCTCTTGATACTCTGGTAAAGTTTTAAACAGTCGACATGACTTTTCTAGTACCCAGTCTCCTAGTTTTATAATAAGTCCACACTCTTCAGCTACAGGTATAAATTCACTTGGTGAAATAGGTCCTTCTTCTGTATTACAACGTACTAAAGCTTCAATACCAGTACATTTCTTTGTTTTCAAATCAATAATAGGCTGTAATGCCACTTTTAATTCTTCGTCACGAATTGCTTTTTGCAAAGCAAATTCTATTTTCATTCTACGGTTTATTTTCGCACGTAATTCATCTGTAAAGAAGCACGCCGCATTTCTTCCTTGCTCTTTTGCACTATACATGGCTAAATCCGAATTTTTCAATAACGTTTCAACGTCTTTTCCATCTTGCGGATAGGAACAAAGTCCTAGACTAGCTGAAATATATACTTCATGACCTTCAAGCATAAATGGCGCTTGAAAGCATGACAATACCGATGTCGCTAACTGCCGCATCTCATCATGTGTATGAGTTTTTGTTAACAACACAAATTCGTCGCCACCCAGCCTAGCCAGAACATCTTTCTCTCCTAGCACATAATGCAACCGTGAAGCAACTTCGCTTAAAAGTAAATCTCCTATCATATGACCTAACGTATCATTCACTAATTTAAAACGATCTAAATCAAAGTAAATCATGCCAAACTCTATTTTCTCTGCAATCATCTTATTTACAGTCGTAATTAACTGTAAACGGTTTGGTAAACTTGTTAACGCATCGTGATAAGCAAGTTCCCTATAACGACTTTCGCTTAATCGTAATCTTTGTTCTGCTTCTTTCCTACTACTTATATCATTTCGAATTGCAATAAATTGATAGGGTTCACCCTTTTCATTTAAAAATGGAACAATTGTTGTTTTAACCCAATAATACGTACCATCTTTTGCTTGATTTCGAATTTCCCCCGTCCAAACTTTCCCACTCAAAATACGCTTCCATAAAATTTGAAAAAATGCTTTCGGATGATATCCAGAATTTAAAATACGGTGATCTTTTCCTATTAACTCTTCTCTTTTATATTTTGAGATTTTACAAAATTTATCATTCACATATGTAATACGACCATTTCGGTCTGTAATAGCAACAATTGAAGACTCATCTAATGCTAACTTTAAATCTCGCAATGAAGAGTCATATAATGCATGACCTCTTTGTTCTAGCATACGCATCTCTCCTTGCTTCCTATCTGACTAAAACACAACTCGTTTCTCTTCATAGAAATAGAGATATTTCATTTTCTAACAATATGCCTTTACATAAATCACAAATTCTTTCTAAATAGGCCGATTAAAATAACATAATATTATTTATAAAAAAAGCAATATGGTGCTATTTTAATGATAGTAGAAGCTTCTCATCTCTCTGTTTATCTAAACTTATTATACCGTATTCTCTTACATTCTTTTAATTTTTAAAGTGACAATTTCATCAATATTAGCCTCTACTCCCTATTAATGTGGCCTCACACCTAATCTCTTTTATTTTATGAGATGTTAAGATGTAAATCTAACTGCCGATACATAATGAAATAGAGATTAAAATATAAAATGCAACTATTCACGAATAATAATATAAAGTGAAACTTTAATCAGTGGGGGGGTTCATCATCCACTGATTATTAGTCTTCACCAATAGGGCGTTTACAGGAAGCAGGGCTTCCACCTAACTTCTTTGTTCCAGCTGAATTTTGAGGTGGGAGTTTTACTGCCCACAAATAGCGGGATAAAATCAAAATTTGCATTTAATATACTGAATTACAATAACAAAATATTAACATATTTTCACCTTAATTTTGGAAGTATTTTATAAATAAATATAGTATTAAACTAAAAAGAGGATATCCTCTTTTTTAGTTTAATACTGATATGGTGTTTGCTGGTAACCCGGGTATGGTGCTGGATATGGTGCTGGGTATGGTGCTGGATATGTTACTGGATATGTTACTGGGTACGGTGATGGATAGTAGCCTCCACCTGCCGCACCCGTTAATGCGCCAGCTGTAAGCCCACCTAACACGCCTCCAGCAAAACTTCCAGGGAAAAATCCACCGCCCCATGAGCCGCCACCCCAGCCCCATCCACCACCGTGATGATGATGATGATCATAATGATTGTGTCCACCATGGTGATTATGTCCGCCATTATGATGGTGCCCTCCATGATTATGACGATAATACAATCCGTTATTTTCTATATAATTCATTATTCCCCTCTCCCTTCCATTTTCTCACCTTAATAGGTATTGTATGAATAGTACGGTCCTTGTTGGTAACCTATATAATAAGAAAAATCCGCGTAATATGGATAACCATATCCTGGGCTTCATAATGCACCTGCTACAAATCCAGGAAAGAAACCTCATTCCCTTTCCTATATAAGGAGCAAGGTTTTTGTCCCTCCTAAACTGATCATTAACCAACAAATAGCGGGATAACAACGTAACAATATACTGTATGTAGGACAAATGCGGAAAGTATAGGGCAAATGTCTATATTTTGTAAAAAAAACAAAACGCTTTATAATAAGGATGTCAGATTATATCTTCTATTTAAGAAGTCTATATTTAAGAAAGATTAGAGGAATTATATAGAAATGAAGAAACCTATCGTTCAATTATTATTAATATTTACAATCGTATCTATCGTTCTTTTCCTATTAAATACATCGGTTATTTCGTTATATACGTTTGTCGGTGCTCTATGGTCCATCACAATCGTAGGAATTTCATTCGTTATTTTTATAGAAAATAGATCTCCCCAAAGTACTTTAGCGTGGTTTTTAGTATTAGCACTTCTTCCTGTTGTAGGTGTACTTTTATACTCTATTTTCGGGCGTAGCCGTTGGAGAAGAAAAAAACATCTTCATCGTTCAGAAGAACAAAGAAAATTATTCCGCGAAATATTAGAAGGAAGACGACTAGAATTATCACTCACAGTCCCATTACATGAACGTTCTATACATTTAACAGAAATCGTACAAAAATTCGGAGGTGGGCCTGCCGCAGATAGAACGACAACAAAACTTTTAACAAACGGTGATCAAACCTTTTCAGAAATTTTGAACGCAATCGAGAATGCAAAACACCATATACATATTCAATACTATATTTATAAATCTGATGAAATTGGTACAAAAGTTCGGGATGCTTTAATAAAGAAGGCAAAAGACGGTGTTATTGTACGCTTCCTTTATGATGGACTCGGAAGTAATACGTTAAGAAGACGCTTTTTACAGCCTATGAAAGAAGCTGGAATTGAAATTGTCGAATTTGACCCTATTTTTTCAGCTTGGTTACTGGAGACAGTTAATTATCGTAATCACCGTAAAATCGTCATTGTAGATGGAGAAATTGGTTTTACGGGAGGGCTTAACGTAGGTGATGAATATCTTGGTCGCTCAAAAAAATTCCCTGTTTGGCGTGATAGTCATTTAAAAATAGAAGGAAAAGCATTGTATAAATTACAAGCCATCTTTCTAGAAGATTGGCTTTATGCGTCTAGTGGATTGAATACTTATTCTTGGGATCAATTTATGAATAGACAATACTTCCCAGGAAAAGAAATTCCGGATGCAGAAGGTGCGGTGCAAATTGTAGCAAGTGGACCAAGCTCAGATGATAAAAGTATTCGTAATACATTACTAGCTGTTATGGGCTCAGCCAAAAAATCTATTTGGATTGCTACACCATACTTTATTCCGGATCAAGAAACTTTAACATTATTACGATTAAGTGCAATATCTGGCATAGATGTACGCATTTTATATCCTGGTAAGAGTGATAGTATTATTAGCGATCAAGCATCTCAATCCTATTTCACTCCACTTTTAAAAGCTGGTGCTTCTATTTACAGTTATAAAGATGGATTTATGCACGCAAAGATTGTACTCGTTGACGATAAAATTGCAACAATCGGAACAGCAAATATGGATGTACGTAGCTTTGAATTGAATTATGAAATTATTAGCGTACTATATGAATCAGAAACCGTTCATGATATTAAACGCGATTTTGAAGAAGACTTTAAACACTCCACTGAAATTAAATGGAACTCGTTCCAAAAAAGAAGTATCAAAAAAAGAATATTAGAGTCCTTTATGCGACTCATTTCTCCTTTACTATAAGCAATCAATGTGATATTGATTGCTTTTTCTTTTATATTTCCCCCTTCTCCTTTTCTTTGCATACCATATTAAAACAAGTTATCATAAGATGTATTACTTTATGAAAATAATGTTAGGTGGGAAATACATGTTAGAACAATTTCATATACATTCTGATTTAAAACAGCAGCTTTCTACAATTCATGAAAAGAATAAACAAGAAGCTGGTGAAAATGCTCATTTAATCGGTACTAAAATATATAAAGCATCTGATAACAGCATTATCGAAGATGCTATTACGGCACTTCTTCTTGGCAAAAATATTCTATTAAAAGGACCGACTGGTAGTGGTAAAACGGTACTAGCGGAAACTCTTTCTTCTTTATTCCAAAAACCAATGCATAGCATTAACTGTTCTGTCGATTTAGATGTGGAAGGTATTTTAGGATACAACACATTACAAACGAAAGACGGAGCATCTGAAGTTACGTTCGTTAACGGTCCTCTTATGAAAGCAATGAAGAACGGTCATTTCCTATATATTGATGAAATCAATATGGCAAAACCTGAAACGTTACCACTTCTTCACGGCGCATTAGATTACCGTAAAATGATTACAAACCCATTTACACAAGAGGTTGTATACGGTGATGGCGAATATCGCGTAATTGCAGCGATTAACGAAGGTTACGTTGGGACAAGTGAACTAAACGAAGCATTAAAAAACCGTTTCGTTATTATTGAAGTTCCTTATATTCAAGGTGATACATTAAAAGAACTATTACTATCTGAATCAAAATTAAATGATGTTGCAACAATTGAAAAATTCGTTGCATTTGCAAGCGATCTGATGCCTTTAGCTCGCGATGGACGTATAAGTGAAGAAGCAGCAAGTATTCGTGGTATTATCGACGCATGCGATTTAGGTGTATACATTCCTGTTATGCGTGCTATTGAGCGAAGCATTATTGCGAAATTAAATGATGAAACAGAACAAATGACTGTCCGTGAATTAGCAGAAAGTTATTTCTTTGAGGGATAATTCATGAGACAAATTTTTAGTGACAAAAAAATTGATGCGTCGCTGTTTCTACAAATGGAAAACTTAATGTATGCCCTTCTAAAAGAAGACGATGCCTATCTTGAATATGGCTATAAAGCATACTACGACGAAATTGAAAAAAAGGTTGTCATTAGTCACTTTTGGGATGATCGAAAAGAAGAAGATACAGTAATCGGATTAAAAAGCGAAGTGTTCTTAAAAGCACTTGGTAATAAACATTACTCGGACATGGCTTTAATTCGTTCTTATGCGATTGAATTACAAGAATCGCCCCTAAAGAAGTTCTTAACACAATTATTTGTTCTATTAGAAGATTTACGTGTCGAGGAAATCGTAAAAAACTTACGCCCTGGCACGAAACATATTTTTAAACGCCGAAAAGAAATGTACCGCAATTACTTCGGCTCACAAAATGAAATAAACCGCGTTCGTAACTATCACGGTGATCGTCTATTTTGTCTATGTTACCTTTCATTAACGAGTGATAAATATGAAATGTTTAATAATGAATATTTCGAGCAAATTGAAACAATCTTACATGAAACATTCCAAGCTCGTAATACAGAAGATATTATGTATATCATTGAGAAAATTCGCTACCGCTTAGAGGAGCTTCTTGAAAATGATATGCTTAACAATTATTTCGGACATGCCCCGCTCTACTTATCTGTTATTGCAGATGAGAAAGACAGTCGCGCTGAAAAATTAGCAAATGATGATACGCAACTCATAGATGACGATGACAATAAAAACAAAATGGATGAAAGCTTCTCCACATGGCATCGTGAAAATAAAAATAACGAAAACGAGAACTTTTTACGCTTTGAATTAGAAAGTGGAACAAAAACAAACATGATGGGTGATACTGCTCGCGAATCAGAAGATGGCGATCAAGCGCTTGGTTCTGTACAAGGTACTTCTCAAAAAAGTACGCAATCCAACTTTGATGGCGCTGATACAGAAGAAGCAAGAGCTTCACACGCTTCTAGCCAAAACGAGGGTGCATACGGTAAGTATAACGTTGGTGCCTCTCATACATTTAAAGAAGCTCGCAAATCAAATCCTGACGAGAAAAAGGATTACCAAGCTATCAAATCAGTTGTTAATAAGGATGTAAAAGAATTAAAAAAAATTATCGAAAAGACGATTGAAAATAAAACGAATGCACATAGTGATAAATACTACGGAAGACTTCGTAAGAAATTCCTTCGTATTTATACTGAAAAGCAGCCGCGCATGTTTTATAAAAAAGGGCAAGAATCACAAGAGCTCGACGTTGCATTCCAACTACTAGTGGACTGCTCTGGTTCTATGTATAACAAAATGGAAGAAACGAAAAAGAGTGTGGTCCTATTCCATGAAGCATTGAAATCTTTAAAAATCCCGCACGCTATTAGCGGATTTTGGGAAGATGCATCTAGTGCTAAACCTGAAGATAAGCCGAACGTTATCCATGAAGTTGTGACATATAAAAACTCAACGTTACCAAACGTTGGTCCCGAAATTATGCAGCTTCGCGAAGAAGAAGATAATCGCGACGGATATATTATTCGTATCGTTTCTGAAAAGCTTGCAAAAAGACCAGAAAAGCATAAATTCTTACTTGTCTTTACAGACGGTGAACCTTCTGCGCTAGACTATCAACAAGACGGTATTTTAGATACGCATGAAGCTGTCAAACTTGCTCGTAAAAGTGGTATGGAAGTAATCGGAATCTTCATCGAAGAAGGCGAAGCGAAAGAAGCAACTTATCAATTAATGAAGAACATTTATAACCATCACTTCTTAGTTGCAAATCACGCTGAAGATTTACGTTTGAAGATTAAACCACTATTGAAAAAGTTATTACTGAAGACAATTGAATAGAAAAACAGGAGCGTTGTCGCTCCTGTTTTTTTCTTTCAATCACTTTGTTTCTGGTTGAAACTTGTATGGAATGGAAACTTCTAGTAATGACTCGAATCCTCCATCGTAGAATGGGAATCGTTCATTTGCGATTGTTCGATCCACCCACTCGATTGCGGAAATTTCTCCTTCATCTTCTGCAATAAGTTCACCTGTTACTGCATTTGCTCGGAATGTAAAAAATAGCGCATGATTCCCTGATTCTTCAAAGAATTTTTCATTTATTGTAACAAGTCCACCTGCTATAGGAGTTAAACCTGTCTCTTCTTTCACTTCTCTTACTAGTGCTTGCTCTAATGTTTCACCTTTTTCAACAGCCCCACCCGGCAGTGACCAAACGTTTTGTTCTATATTATGTACCATTAATATTTTATCTTTTTCGCTATCGTGTATTAGTGCATATACGACATCAACTCTTTGCATGTTGCTTTTCTCCTTCAATTAACTCATCCATTGTAAATAAAGAATGTAGTTGTAAGTCATCTTCTAATAAGTTTTCTCTTCCCTCTTTTGTTCGTTCGATTACGCCTAGAACATGATTCACTTTCGCACCCAGTTCTCTTAACTCTTTCGTGCTTAATAATATTTGACCGCCTGTCGTAATGACATCTTCAACAACACAAACATTTCTCCCAACAATATCAATACCTTCTGCTAACTTACATGTACCGTACTTCTTCGCTTCTTTCCTTACAAATACAACTGGTATACCTGTTTGTAAAGATAATGCTGTTGCTACTGGAATTCCGCCCATCTCTAAACCTGCGGGCACTTCTGTCTCAGGAGGAATGAGCTCTTTCAATTTTTTAGCAATTTCTAATAACAGTACTGGATTAGATTCAAATAAGTACTTATCAAAGTATTGATTTGATACTTGTCCTGATCGAAGCTTAAATGTTCCCGTTAAACGTGACGTATTATAAATTTCCTTTGCTAACTCCCATTTCTCCATTGTATCTCTCCCCTTCATGCACAAATTAATTCATTTTATCACGATTATAATTATTTGTATATTCTTAAAAATACAAATAAAAGAGCCAATTCCTAAGAATCGGCTCTTCCTATTAATTCATTACTAACTCAGCTGTGAGCTTTTTTTTTAACTTAGCCAACATGTCCGTTGTCATTTTGTCTAAATCATATTCCGCTTTAAAGCCCCACTCTTTCATTGCTGCTGTCGCATCAATAGAGTTTGGCCAGCTATCAGCGATTGTTTGACGAGCAGGATCTACTGCGTAATCCATTGTAAACGTCGGGATGTGTTTACGAATTGCTGCTGCGATTTGCTCTGGCTCGAAGCTCATTGCTGTAATGTTAAATGCATTTCTATGCACTAGCTTACTTGGATCAGCTTCCATTAATGAAATGATCGCTTGTAGAGCATCAGGCATATACATCATATCCATGTACGTTCCTTCTGCAATGTATGAGGTGTATGTACCTTTTTTAATCGCCTCATAATAAATTTCAACTGCATAGTCAGTTGTTCCGCCTCCTGGAGGAGCTACGTAAGAAATTAAGCCTGGGAAACGTACACCGCGCGTATCAACGCCAAACTTTTGATGATAATAATCACATAGTAATTCTCCTGCTACTTTGTTTACCCCATACATCGTAGTAGGACGCTGAATTGTATCTTGTGGCGTATTATCTTTTGGCGTTGATGGACCGAATGCACCGATAGAACTTGGCGTGAAGAACTTACAGTTTAATTCACGAGCTGCTTCTAATGCATTTACAAGTCCGCCCATATTTAAATTCCAAGCAAATAACGGATTTTTTTCTGCCGTTGCTGAAAGTAAAGCCGCTAAATGAATAATTGTATCTACTTCATTACGCTTTGCAATATCATGTAACTTTTGTCCATCTGTTACGTCTAACGTTTCAAATGGACCAGACTTTACTACTTCACTATCTGTTTCACGAATATCTGTTGCAATAACGTTTGATGCGCCGTATACATCACGAAGTTTCATTACTAGTTCAGAACCAATTTGCCCTAAAGAACCGGTTACTAGAATTTTTTTCATTTTCCCCACTCCTCATTTGCAAGCTATTCAAAAGATGTCGTTACTTAAATGATGCCCATTTCTTTCCCTACTTTTTCATATTTAAGAATTGCTTCATCTAGCATTTCCTTCGTATGAGCTGCTGTAGGCATATTACGAACGCGACCCATTCCTTTTGCTACAGTTGGGAACACGATAGATTTTGCGTATACGCCTTCTTCATTTAGACGTTTGCTAAATTCTTGTGTTAATACTTCATCACCAATAATACAAGGCGTAATTGGCGTTTCACTTTCTCCGATGTTAAAGCCAAGTTCTTTTAACCCTTGTTTTAAATAGCGACCATTTTCCCATAAACGATCGTGTAACTCTGTGCTTTCCATTAAAATTTCAATTGATCTCATGCAAGCTGCTGCATCAGCTGGTGTTAATGCTGTAGAGAATAAGAATGGACGTGAACGAACTTTTAACCAATCAATTAAGTTTTGTTTCCCTGCTACATATCCACCAATTACCCCAATTGCTTTTGATAATGTACCAATTTGGAAATCAACTTTATCAGAAAGACCGAAATGTTTTACAGTTCCTGCACCTTTTCCAAGTACACCTGAACCATGTGCATCATCTACATATGTCATTAAATCTAGCTCTTCTGCAATTTCAACAATTTCTGGTAATTTTGCAATATCTCCATCCATTGAGAAAACACCGTCTGTAATAACCATTAATTTATTGTAAAGACCTGATTCTTTTGCCTCGATTGCTTTTTTGCGTAAATCTTCCATATCAGAATGTTTATAAACGATAATTTTCGCTCTTGATAGACGACTACCATCAATAATAGATGCATGATTTAATTCATCTGAAAGAATCGCATCATTTTTATCCATAACAGCTGAAATCGCTGCCATATTACAATTAAATCCTGATTGATAAGCGATTGCTGCTTCTGTATGTTTAAACTTTGCAATTGTTTCTTCTAATTTAATATGCAAATCTAAAGTACCGTTAATTGTACGAACAGCTCCTGCTCCAACACCATACTTATGAATCGCACCAATTGCTGCTTCTTGTAAGCGATTATCAGTCGCTAATCCAAGATAGTTGTTTGAAGATAAGTTAATATATTCTTTTCCGCCAATTGTAATAATCGGTCCATTTGGACTTTCAAGCGGATCAATTACGTTATAAAGCCCCTTTGATTTTAAATCCTCTAAATTGTCTTCTAAAAATTTCGCAAGTGTTTTACTAGACATTGTGAAGCCTCCCATCGTTCATGTAAGCGAATTATTATCTTAATAGTTCTAATAATCCCTCTACTAGCTTAACACGTTTTCAGAATTTATTATAGAAAAATAGTTTAAAGTAACCGCTTACAACTTTAGATTATATATGATTCATTACAAGAAATCTATCATTTACTTTTCATATTTGATAGAATTAAAAAAATATTTAGGAGGCTTTTAAAATGGCATTTACTGAATCTGATGTATATAATAACGAATCGTTTTTTAAACAATATATGAAACGAAGATACCGAGAAAATAGCCCAAATGAATCACTTGAAAAACCAGCCTTCTTTCAACTCATTGGTGATGTAAAAGGGAAACATATTCTCGATTTAGGATGCGGTGACGCTAAGTTCGGCGAAGAATTATTAGAAAATGACTGCTACTCTTACACTGGCATTGAAGGCTCCGAGCTTATGTATGAAAAGGCTAAAAAACAACTAGAAAATAAAAATGGCACCGTCCATTTTTTAAACCTCAAAGACTATACATACCCTCCTTCTACTTTTGATTTAGTAACATCTAGACTTGCCTTACATTATATTGAACATCTTGATACCATTTTTCAAAATGTGTTTCAAACTTTAAAAACAAATGGAGCCTTTACCTTTAGCGTTCAACATCCTGTTATTACCTCTTCATTTGAAAGCTTGCAAACGAGTGGTAAAAGAACTAGTTGGCTCGTCGATGATTATTTCAAAACGGGAAAACGCGTTGAACCTTGGATTGATCAAGAAGTTATTAAATATCACCGGACTACGGAAGAATATTTTACATTATTACAACAAGCCGGATTTACGATTACAAACTTAAAAGAAGCTACACCAAATCGAAACTGTTTTCAGGATGAAGAAGAATATGAACGACGTTTACGTATTCCCCTTTTTCTATTATTTTCTTGCCAAAAATAAAAAAGACGATGAATCCTCATCGTCTTTTTTCGTTATCTCATCGCCTGAACAGCCTCTTTAAGTACACGTCTTCCTCTTCCATGCGGGATACAGAGCGGTGTCCCAAATAACGGATCAGCGCTTATTTGGCACTCCATACGGAATACATCCCTAACTAACTTCTGGTCAATAACTTCTTCTGGTTTACCTTGCGCATATATTTGTTTATCTTGAATAGCTACAATGTTGTCTGCATAACGACATGCCAAATTCAAATCGTGCAATACCATAACAATCGTTCTTTGCTCTGTTTCATTTAATTCGAATAATAAATCTAACACTTCAATTTGGTGCGTCATATCTAAATATGTAGTCGGCTCATCAAGCAAAATAATATCTGTATCTTGTGCAAGGGTCATTGCAATCCAAGCACGTTGACGTTGTCCACCTGAAAGGGCATGAACATCACGCTCAGCAAATTCTGTCATACCCGTTGCAGCAAGCGCTTTTTGTACCATTTCCTCATCTTTTTCGGACCATTGCTTCAGCCAAGTTTGATATGGATAACGTCCTTGCTTTACAAGTTGCAATACTGTAAGTCCTTCTGGAGCTTGTGGTCCTTGCGGTAAAATTGCCATTTGGCGAGCAATTTGCTTCGTTTGCATACTTTGAATCGCTTGATTATCTAATAAAATATCACCGGACGCTGGCTTTAATAATCTAGCTAGTGAACGTAATAAAGTTGATTTACCACAACCGTTAGAACCAATAAAGATTGTAATTTCTCCTTTTGGAATTTCTAAATTCAACTCATCAATAATGATTGTTTCGCCATAAGACAACGTCAAGCGTTTCGTCTCCAATGCTTTTTGCATATTCATCTCCCTTTATGAATTCCGACTTTTATAAAGTAAATAAATAAAATAAGGTGCACCAATTGCTGATGTAAATACCCCTGCTGGAATTTCGAGTGGCGCGAAAACTGTACGCCCAATTAAATCTGCAGCAAGTACTAAAATTGCACCGACAATAGCCGCAACTGGGAGTAATGCACCATATAAAGAACCAACTAGTCTTCGTGAAATATGAGGTGCCATTAAACCGACAAATCCGATTCCTCCTGCAAAGGCAACCGCGCCACCAATTAAAGCTGTACTAAGTAGTAACATGAATACGCGTGACTTCGTTAAAGGAACACCCAGTCCTACCGCAATATCATCCCCTAACTCTTGAGCATTTAAATGTCTAGCCGCTATAAATGATATTACCGTTAAAATAAGAACCCACGGCGCAAGTATCATAACGTTTTGCCACGAAGAGCCGTAAACAGTACCTGTAATCCATACATTTGCTTGACTCGCTTGATAAATTGGTGCTAACAACATAAATAAAGTTGTTGCCGCTTTCGTTAACGCCCAAAATCCAACACCAATTAAAACAAGACTAATCGGTGATAACCCGTCATTTCTCCATGCAAATAAATATACAAATAACGCAACAATCGTTGCACCAGCAAAAGCTGCGAGTGGCATATAATGAATGCTTACTGTTAGCGCATTATTTTTATCACTAAATATAGCTAAAAATAGTACAACTGCAACACTTGCCCCACCCGTAATCCCGATGATATCAGGAGAAGCCAGTGGATTTCGAACGAGCCCTTGTAAAATACACCCCGCTACAGCAAGTGCTATTCCTACAAGGATTGCAATTAAAATACGCGGCATACGAAATTTATTTACAACCATATTTGACATCGCATCACCATTTCCGGTAATTGCTTGCCATACATCATAAAGAGCAATTTTCATATCTCCCATACCTGCGCTCGCAAAAAATAATCCTATTAAAACAACTAGTAAACTGAATAAGACTAGAACAGCTCGTTTATACATTAAAAACGAGAGCCCACCTTTTCCTATACGAAACGGAATGTACTTCTTCATTTGCTAAGCCCTCTCTTACGTGCAATATAAATAAAGAATGGGGCCCCGATAAATGCTGTCATAACCCCTACTGGTACTTCTTGTGGCATAATGACATATCTAGCTGCTATATCAGCTAAGAGTAATAGTATTGCACCTAACAAGCCGCTATACGGTACTCTCCACCTGTGATCTACTCCAACAAGGAATCTGGCAAAATACGGAGTAACAATACCAATAAATCCAATTGGACCAGCGACCGCAACTGAACCACCAGACAGTAGTACAATAATAAGTAGTACGAATGATTTCATTAAAATTGTTCGTTGTCCAAGTCCTTTTGCAACGTCTTCCCCCATCATTAATGTATTTACTTTCCCTGCCATCATGAGAGATGCAATCCAGCCTATTAATAAATACGGGAATACGGATTGTAAAATCTCTAACTTTCTTCCTTGCACAGATCCGGCAAGCCAAAATAACACTTCTTCAAATGCTTTCTCATTTAAAACAAGTAACCCTTGTGTTAATGATGAAAACAACGCGCTTATCGCGACACCTGCTAATGTTAACTTAAGAGGCGTTGTCCCTTCTTTTCCTAAAGAGCTAGAGGCAAATACAAGTACTGCTGCAACTGCCGCTCCTAAAAAGGAAATCCATGTGAAAGCTGATAATGATGTCACGGAAAAGAGTACAATTGCTACAACTATAAAGAACGCAGCGCCTGAATTTAATCCAATAAAATCTGGTGAAGCAAGCGGATTCTTTGTTAAAGTTTGCATTAAACAACCCGCTATGGCTAAACTAGCACCAACACTAGCTGCAATTAACGCCCTTGGTAGACGCACATTTTGAATAATAATATGCTCATTTGAACCATTAAAATGGAAAAAAGCATCTAAAGCTAATTTCCAACTCGTATTTGTATATCCGAAAATAATACTTCCCCAAATACAAATAACGACTGCAATGATTCCAACAAATAATCCAATCCATTTTGCTTGATTTGTTTTTAATAACATGCAGCGTTTCCCCTTCAATGTATAATGATACGTTGTAAGTGTATTTCAACTTAATTCTCATTGTCAACGATAATGAGAATTATTTTCATTGAAAATTGGACCACGAAGTATTAATATCATGCTTGCTATTGAAAAATATTCTCAACATGTAGGGGGTACATAATGAATTTCATGCAAAAGAAATCGTTCACAGTATTTGTATTTCTACTAGCTTTTTCACTTCTTTTAAGCGCTTGTGGAAAATCAAATAACAAAGAAGAGTCTACAAAAGAAGATAATAAAAAAGAAATGATTACGGTTGAACATGCAATGGGTAAAACAGAAGTTCCAGCAAACCCAAAACGTGTAGTTATTTTAACAAATGAAGGAACTGAAGCCTTACTTGAGTTAGGTGTAAAACCAGTTGGGGCTGTAAAGTCTTGGACTGGAGATCCATGGTATCCACATATTAAGAATGAAATGAAAGATGTAAAAGTTGTTGGTGATGAAGGACAAGTTAACGTTGAAACGATTGCTTCTTTAAAACCAGACTTAATTATCGGTAATAAAATGCGTCACGAAAAAGTGTATGAGCAACTAAAAGCAATCGCACCTACTGTTTTCTCAGAAACCTTACGCGGTGAATGGAAAGATAACTTCAAATTTTATGCGAAAGCATTAAATAAAGAAAAAGAAGGTCAAAAGGTTTTAGCTGATTACGAATCACGTATGAAAGATTTAAAAGGCAAACTCGGCGATAAAGTAAATCAAAAAATTTCTATGGTACGCTTTATGCCTGGTGATGTTCGTATTTATCATGGTGATACATTCTCTGGTGTTATTTTAAAAGAACTTGGATTTAAACGTCCTGGAGATCAAAATAAAGATGATTTTGCAGAGCGTAACGTATCTAAAGAGCGTATTTCTGCAATGGATGGTGATGTATTATTCTACTTCACATTCGATAAAGGAAACGAGAAAAAAGGCTCTGAACTAGAAAAGGAATATATAAACGATCCTCTATTTAAAAACTTAAATGCAGTAAAAAATGGAAAAGCATACAAAGTTGACGATGTTATTTGGAATACAGCAGGCGGTGTAATGGCTGCTAACCTACTACTAGATGATATCGAAAAACGCTTTGTTAAATAATATTTCCCTAACCAGCTCCCTTTCTATGGAGCTGGTTTTTTCATTTCACTGAAGTGTCACATTATTTCATTTTGTATTTTTATTCCCAATATGTTATATTATAAAAGTAAATACAGTGTATTTTCTCTATATCAGAATAGATATTTTAATCTAAATTTTCTGATTAATCACTATTTTACTTTCTTTTAGAATTCAATTACTACATTTGAAAACGCTTATTATCTCGTTTTCAGGGAAAAATACAATAACGGTTGAAGAAAAACAGAACTTTTTTAGAAATTTTCTTTCTATTTCCATATAATTCTATTGACTTCTAAATATTTTGTGAATTAAAATAATTACATAAATATCCGTTATACAGGATTAGGGGGAAACAAACATGGATGCAGCTTTAAAATTAGACAAAGCTGGAGAGCAACAATCACAAAAAAAACATCCACCAGGATTATATTTGTTGTTCTTTACAGAGGCATGGGAAAGATTTAGTTATTACGGAATGCGTGGCTTATTAGTTCTTTATTTAACAACGAGCTTAGTAAGTGGCGGTTTAGGATTTGATAAAGCAGTTGCTGTACAAATTTACGGTATTTTCACAATGTTAGTATACTTCACACCGATTATCGGTGGTTGGTTAACTGACCATTTCATTACGAAACGACATGCCATTACCATCGGCGGTATCATTATGGCACTTGGTAACTTTGTACTATTTTCAATGAACACTAAAACTGGACTTTTCTTAGGCTTAGGATTATTAGTTATTGGTAACGGATTCTTCAAACCAAATATTTCGACTTTATTAGGTCAATTATATAGCGAAAACGATTCTCGTCGTGATAGTGCCTTCACTATCTTCTACATGGGAATTAACTTAGGAGCTTTTATCGCTCCATTCATTTGCGGTTATTTCACAGATTATAAATACGGATTCTTAACAGCTTGTATCGGTATGATCATTGGTCAGATTGCATTTAATACATTAGCACCTCGTTACTTAGGATCTATCGGAACAACTGTTGTCGGAAAAAAATCTAAAGAAAACAATGCAAAAGTAATTGAGAAAAAACCTTTAACAGCACAAGAGAAAAAACGTACAGCTGCAATTTTAATTTTAACTTGTTTCGTTGTATTCTTCTGGGCAGGATTTGAACAAGCTGGTAGTTCTTTAACACTTTATACAGATAAATTCGTAGATCGTACAATTGGTGGATTTACAATTCCAACACCTTGGTTCCAATCTGTAAACCCATTGTTCATTATCTTATTAGCATTACCTGTTTCTGCATTATGGATTAAACTTTCAAAAACAAAAAATGGTGATTTAAAAATCCCAACAAAAATGGCATTAGGTATGATTTTACTAGGAGTTGGATATTTAATTCTAACTTTAGCTGTTTTAAAAACTGGTAGCGATGAAGGTAACATTACAATGAAAGCAAACTTACTGTTCATTGTGTTCACTTACATGTTCCATACAATTGGTGAATTATTCTTATCACCAATCGGATTATCTATGGTAAGTGCAATCGCTCCTCTTAAATTAGCTTCTTTATTAATGGGTGTATGGTTAGCTGGTACTGGCTGTGCAAACTTATTAGCTGGACAATTAGCTGCTTTCACTCAATCTTTAGGATATTTAGAAGTATTCGCGAGCATCGGTGTTATCGTAATCGTGCTAGGATTAGTACTTCTTATGTTCTCTAAGAAAATTGCACATATGATGGAATAGCAAATAAAAAAGACGCTTCTAAAATTAGAAGCGTCTTTTCTATTATCTCTCTTCTAAAGCCGTCACATCCACGTGAACGCTCTCTCCTGGATTGGATACGTCATACACTTGAGCACTCCCCTTCTGCTCATCGCAGCTCTCAATCCATACGGGGACTCCCTCATATGTAACATCAATGCTACTTGAAGAAGATAATATCTGTTTCACACGTTTTACATCCATTATATTATTCCCCCTTTAGCTTACAACACTCCTTTCTATCTTTTCATATCCCTTCAGAATATATTCCATCAATTTAGCACTTCAATAGTTTGTTTCTTTCTGACGCACTACTATATACGCTCTCAATTCTTCCTATTAGTACATCCTTTCCAAATAAAAAAAGACGTATATTTCACACGTCTTTTTTCCATAATATTCAAAAATTAAGAAAATAATGTTTTTACTACTTCACTTACTTTATCGTTATGAACTTGATAGTACACTTCTAACCCGCGTCTCTCAAAGCGTACTACTTTATTTTGCTTTAGTTTCGTTAAATGCTGTGAAACAGTTGATTGTGGAATTTCTAATACCTCTTGTAATTGTGTTACATTACATGTTCCACGCTGCATTAGTTCCATTACTAAACGTAGACGCAATGGATGAGCTAATGCTCTTAACATCTGTACGTCTTCTTCTGAAATACGACAGTCAAATTGGTTTTGGTTCATAAAGTTCCCCTCATTTTCATTTTTTATTTTCTTTTTATTTATTTATATATCTGTTCTTATATTTCCTGTTACGACATAACTTTATCAACCCATAATGCTGAGAAAATTTTCCGACTTTTATCAGCACACAGTTCAAGAAAAAATCTCTCCTGATTTTGAATATTATACTATATGATACAATAAAAAAGCAAAATAAAGGGCCAGCGATACTTTGCTTACAAACGTTGTTTTATCAGGCTTTTTGTTATATTTTCACCTTACTGAAATGTACAGTAATGATATTGTAAAATATCGTCTATAATTGATAACCTATCGTAAAGTAATTTGACCATATTTAACCTCTTTGTTACGATAAAAAAGGAAATTTAAGTAAGGAGGAGGATGTAGTATTAAAAAATGGTTTATTATTGCGTTACTTAGCATTGCGGTTGGCTGGACTATTACCAATCACTTCCTATTAGACAAACAAGAAGATATAGCTTCAAAATCAAACATCCCCATTGGAACTGAAGTTGGCAATGTTGCCCTCGATTTCCTTCTGGAAACAACCACTGGTCAAGAAGTTCATCTTACAGACTATAAAGGAAAAAAAGTAATATTGAATTTTTGGGCAAGCTGGTGTGGTCCATGCAAAATAGAAATGCCTGATATGGAAAAGTTTTATCATGATACTAAAGATATGGGAATTGAAATTGTTGCTGTAAATGCGACAGCTACTGAAAAAGAACCGAACAATGTAAAACAATTTCTTGAAGAAAACAAATATACCTTCCCCGTCTTATTAGATCAGAAAGGACAGGCAAGTGCCGCATATCAAATTATCAGTATTCCAACATCTTTTGTCATCGATTCAAACGGTGTCATTCAATATAAGCATGTAGGACCAATGACATATGAAAAAATGAAAGAATATGTAAATAATTTATAAAAGCGTATTCAAATCAATTTGATTACGCTTTTTGTCTACTTTATGAACAAAAAGTTACTTTTAATACTATTATGGAATAATTATACTTTTTCACGTTGACAATAGTGTTGAAGGAGAATATACTAAGCATGTAAGTTGATTGTGAATAGTTTCACAAATAATGTGAATTTCTTCACATAAAATAGATAGGAGTTGTCATTATTATGAGTACTTGGACACAAATTTATGACCCATTAAACAACATTTGGTTATCTGCACTAATCGCAGCACTTCCAATTTTCTGCTTCATCATTTGTTTAATGGGACTCAAAATGAAAAGTTACATCGCTGGTCTTTACAGTGTGATTGTCGCTATTATTCTTGCTATATTCGTTTATAAAATGCCAGCAACAGTAGCTGTAGCATCTGCCGGATTCGGTGTTTTATCTGGATTTTATCCAATTTGTACTATCGTTATCGCAGCCATTTTCCTTTACAAATTAACTGTTAAAACAGAGCAATTCAACATAATTCGCGATAGTATTTCAAGCATTACAAATGATCAACGTTTACAAGTATTATTAATCGCTTATTCTTTCGGTGCTTTCTTAGAAGGCGCAGCTGGTCTAGGGGTTCCAGTTGCTATTACAGCTGCATTACTTGTAGGTATGGGCTTTAATCCATTAAAAGCAGCCGGTATTTGTTTAGTAGCTAACATCGCTGGTGGTGCTATGGGTGCCATGGGTATCCCAGTTACAGTACCTGCACAATTAACTCAATTAGACGCATTAACTATAGGTCGTCAAACTGTTCATATTTTACCATTCATTAGCATTATTTTACCTTTCTTACTTGTTTCAATGGTCGATGGAATTAAAGGTATTAAAGAAACTTGGCAAGGTATTCTTGTAAGTGGTGTCTCTTTCGCAATTACTCAGTTCCTTGTAACTTACTTCTTAGGTGCAGAACTTACTAATATTTTCGCAGCCGTTGTAAGTATGATCTCTCTTGCATTATTCTTACGTGTTTGGCAGCCAAAATCTTCTGCTAAAGAAGAAAAACAAGAAGAAAAAGAATCTCATACATTCAATCAAATTTTATATGCTTGGTCTCCATTCGTATTCTTAACTGCATTCGTAACAATCTTTAATTTAAAACCGATTAAAGCTTTATTTGCTCCGGATGGCGCGTTAGCAAACTTAGTATTTAACATTCAGTTCCCTGGTCTTCATAATATGGTTATGAAAACTACACCAATTACAAAAGCCGATACACCTTTCGCAGCTATTTTCAAATTCGATGTATTCTCTTCTACAACTACTGCGATTGTATTAGCAATTATCGTTTCACTTATCGTTTACCGCGTAAAAGGTAAAATGATTAAAGAACTGATGGTTGAAACAATTAAAGAACTAAAGGCTCCAGTATATACAATTTGTAGCGTTATCGCTTTAGCTTACGTAGAGAACTACTCTGGTATGTCATCTACACTTGGACTTGCATTCTCTTCTACTGGTAATGCATTCCCAGTTCTTTCTCCAATCTTAGGATGGATTGGCGTATTCATTACAGGATCAGTAGTATCAAGTGGTTCATTATTCGCACCACTTCAAGCAGTAACTGCAGACCAATTAAACATCGTCCCTTCTACACTCGTTGCATTAAACGTAGTAGGTGGTACAATGGCGAAAATGGTTTCACCACAATCAGTAGCAGTTGCTTGTGCGGCAGTTGGACTAGTTGGTCAAGAATCTGCCTTATTTAAAACAGCAATGAAATACAGTTTAATCTTCTTAGCCGTTATTAGCTTACTTCAATTAAACGCTGTATTTAATATCTTCTAAAAAAAAAGCACCGATCCAAATGGATCGGTGCTTTTTACATTACATTTTTTTATCCCGCTATTTGTGGGCAGTAAAAGCCCGATTGGTGAAGGCTAATAATCAGTGGGGGATTCCCCCCCACTGATTAAAGTTTCACTTTATCCTTTAATAAAGAAGCACCAGCAATTTCGGGATGCGTCATTTCATATGGATCCAAAATAATATCAAGCTCTTCTGCTGTAAGTACACCATGTTCTAAACATAGCTCCCTAACAGATTTTCCTGTCGCAATTGCTTCACGTGCAATACGAGAAGCTGCTTCATAACCAATATGAGGATTCACTGCTGTAATAACTCCAACACTTTTTTCAACATATTGCTTAAGCAACTCTTCATTCGCTGTAATTCCTTTAATACAATATTCACGGAATACACGGAATCCATTGTTCATAATACTGATGGATTGAATTAAATTAAATACGAGTACTGGCTCCATTACATTTAACTCCAATTGCCCAGCTTCTGACGCTAAGCAAATTGTATGGTCATTTCCGATTACTTGGAAAGCAACTTGGTTAATTACTTCTGCCATAACTGGATTTACTTTACCTGGCATAATAGATGAACCTGGTTGACGAGCTGGTAATTGAATTTCTGCTAACCCAACACGTGGACCAGACGCCATAATACGAAGGTCATTTGCAATTTTAGACATATTCATCATACATACTTTTAGCGCTGCAGATACTTCTGTATATGCATCTGTGTTTTGCGTCGCATCAACTAAGTGCTCTGCACCAACAAGAGGGAAACCACTAAAAGTTCGTAAATGCTTCACAACTTGTTCTATATAAGTAGGGTTTGCATTTAATCCCGTACCGACAGCTGTCGCACCCATATTAACTTCGTATAGATGTTGACGAGACTGTTTAATTCTTTTTATATCACGCTCTAGCACTCTGCTATATGCTTCAAATTCTTGTCCAAGGCGAATTGGAACTGCATCTTGCAAATGTGTACGCCCCATTTTAATAACATGATCAAACTCTTTTGCTTTATCATGAAAAGCAGAGTGAAGTTCTTCCATTGTAACAAGAAGTTCTTCTAGCATCATAAGAGTTGCAATATGAATCCCAGTTGGGAACGCATCATTTGTTGATTGCGCCATATTCACGTGAGTGTTTGGGCTAACTTTCGCATACTCACCTTTTTCGTACCCCATACGTTCTAACGCTCTATTAGCAATTACTTCATTAGTATTCATATTAATTGAAGTCCCTGCTCCGCCCTGAATTGGGTCTACGATAAATTGATCATGGAACTTTCCATCCATAATCTCTTGTGCAGCTTCTACAATTTCTTGTCCGATATCTTTAGCCAAGTAACCTGTATCTATATTTGCAAGCGCTGCCGCTTTTTTTACAATTGCCATTGCCGTAATGAGTGACGGATGAATGCGATATCCTGTAATCGGAAAGTTTTCTACGGCACGTAATGTTTGTACACCATAATAAGCTACACTCGGTACTTCCTTTTCACCTAAAAAATCTTTTTCTATACGTATATCCTTCGTTGCTATCATTTTTCATCACCTATACTTTTCATTCTAAATCCTTATCCAAAGAATTCGCCCTATAAAATACGAGTATCATTAAAAAGAATTCTTCAGTATCCACCTTCACTATAAAGCACCGCTTTTGAAAGCGCAAACATTTATTTTTCTATATATCCTTTTTATTAAAGTTTATATAATAGCAAATCCATTCATTCTTCTACTGCCTTTATTTCAACTCGCTTAATTTGATGCATATCCTTTTCAAGAACTTTAAAAGAAAAGCCGTGTTTCTCAATAATGTCCCCCTCAGCAACGATTTGCTTTTGTACCATAAACCACCCACCAATTGTATCAACATCATCAGCGACCAAATGTATGCCAAATAAATCATTTACTTCGCTAATAAGCACTTTCCCCTCTACAATTTTACACACTTCACTTATATGCTCTATTGGTGGATGTTCATCTTCATCGTATTCATCTCGGATTTCTCCAACAATTTCTTCTAAAATATCTTCTAATGTAACGATCCCTGCTGTGCCACCATATTCATCATATAATACAGCTAATGGAATGCGCTTTCTTTGCATTTGCAATAGTAAATCATGGATTGGGATATTTTCTAACACTTCAATAACTGAACGTGTATATGGTGTAATCGAACACTCTTCATCTCGATTACCATCCATATAACGAATAAATAAGTCCTTTACATTAACCATCCCAATAATTTCATCTTTATCTTCACCAAATACTGGATATCTCGTATATTTTTCTTGTGCAATTACTTTAATATGTGTCTCAAACGGCTCATCTTCATATAAACCAACAACTTCAGTACGGGGTACCATGATTTCCTTTGCTACCCTATTATCAAATTCAAAGATGTTATTTACATATTTAAATTCAGCTTGATTAATCTCGCCACTCTCATAACTCTCAGACAAGATTAATCTTAGTTCCTCCTCAGAATGTGCAACTTCATGTTCAGAAGCGGGATGTAAGCCAAATAAGCCTGTCACAAATCGTGCAGAGCCATTTAAAGCCCAAATAAATGGATACATAACTCGGTAAAAATAAATAAGGGGCTTTGATAATAATAAGCTAACTTGCTCTGCTTTTTGGATTGCAAAAGTCTTTGGAGCGAGTTCACCAATTACAACATGTAAAAACGTAATAACTGCAAATGCAATAATAAATGAAACTGTACTTGCAATTGCAGGAGATAAATCTAATTTTAAAAACAGTGGTTCGAGTAAATGTTTAATCGTCGGCTCTCCTAACCACCCGAGTCCTAAAGCAGTAATCGTAATTCCTAACTGACATGCCGATAAATACTCATCTAAATTTGAAGTTACCTTTTTAGCTGCCAATGCGCCTCGTCTTTTTTCACTAACGAGTTGATCAATACGACTGCTACGCACCTTTATAATTGCAAACTCTACAGCTACAAAAAAACCTGTTAGTGCAATCAGAACAGCTACCATCAATAATTTTAAAATATCCACATATGTCCTTTAGCTTTTCTTAGCTAAAGTTACACCTCCTTTAAAAAAGAAGTTTCACTTTAGTTTCTTCATTTACTTGAAAGCAACCCTATATAAAATTCACCAATTTTCAGTCCTCATACAATTCTAATGGCAAACCATCAGGATCTTGAAAAAAGACGAATTTTTTTCCCGTTATCTCGTCAACACGTATCGATTCCGTCTCAACATCACATCGGTTTAAATGTTTAACAGCTTCTTCTATATCAGTAACGGCAAAAGCTAAATGCCTAAGTCCAGCTGCTTCTGGAAAGCTTTTACGCTCTGGTGGATGTGGAAATGAAAATAATTCGATTTGATACTCTTCTCCTACACATAAATCTAACTTATAAGAATCTCGCTCCGCTCTGTATACTTCATTTATCGCTTTAAAACCTAATATTCTAGTATAAAAATCCTTTGACACTTCATAATTTGAACTAATAATTGCAACGTGATGTACTCTACATATATTCATGATTCCTCTATTCCTCTCTTTACCAAACATGCATATTCTCCTTTTAAATGAAAAACATATATAGCAGAATATCTCTTTTAGGGGGCCTATTATGAAATTTATCACTTTTTTCGTTGGACTTATCGTTGTTTTTTTCCTTGCCTACATTGCTAGCAACAATAAAAAACATATTAAATTTAAACCAATTTTTATCATGCTTATTATACAGTTAATTTTAACTTATTTATTATTAAATACAGCAATTGGCCTCGTACTTATTACGATAATTTCCAATCTGTTTACAAGGCTACTTGAGTATGCTGCCAGTGGAATAAACTTTGTATTTGGAGGTCTTGCAAATAAAGGAGAAATGCCATTTTTCCTTAACGTATTATTACCGATTGTTTTCATCTCAGTCTTAATTGGTATATTACAACATTTCAAAATACTACCATTCTTTATTCATTGGATTGGTTTCTTTCTTAGTAAAATAAACGGTCTTGGTAAATTAGAATCTTACAACGCCATCGCTTCCGCTATTGTCGGCCAATCAGAAGTTTTTATTACGGTAAAAAAACAATTAGCCCAAATTCCAAAACATCGACTTTATACACTTTGCGCCTCTGCTATGTCAACAGTATCTATGTCCATTGTCGGTGCCTATATGACAATGATCGAACCAAAATATGTAGTAACCGCACTCGTTCTCAATTTATTTAGCGGTTTTATTATCGTACTCATTATTAACCCTTACGACGTTAACGATGATGAAGACATTTTGGAAATCAAAGGGGAAAACAAAGTTTCTTTGAAATGCTTGGAGAATACATTCTTGATGGTTTTCGCGTAGCAATTGTCGTCGGTGCTATGCTCATTGGATTCGTCGCATTAATTAGTTGTATTAATGACCTATTCCTCATTATATTTGGAGTTACTTTCCAACAAATAATAGGCTATGTATTCGCCCCTATTGCATTTCTTATCGGCGTACCAAGTTCTGAAATTGTCACAGCTGGTAGCATTATGGCAACGAAGCTTGTAACAAATGAATTTGTAGCAATGATGGATCTTAGTAAAATTTCCAGCACTCTCTCTATCCGTACAGTTGGTATTATTTCTGTCTTCCTCGTTTCTTTTGCTAATTTTTCTTCCATTGGAATTATTTCTGGTGCGGTAAAAGGGTTAAACGAAGAGCAAGGAAATGTCGTTGCCCGCTTCGGCCTAAAATTACTATACGGCGCTACTCTTGTTAGTATTTTATCTGCGATTATTGTAAGTATTATGTTGTAATTAGGTAAAATTTTATCATTTTCTTATCCCTATCTTTTGTATACAATAACGAATAGGTGTCTTATAAATAATCAAGACATCTATTTTTTATACATGTACAATCGCTTTTATTTAGCGTAAAATATTTTTTATGTGTTTTAAATACACCTAGATGTATACACTTTGATAGTTTTAAAGGAGAAAAAATGATGAAATCCGACACAAACAACAATATGCGAGCCAAAAAAGGACGCTCAAAGAAAACACGCCTACTTTGGTTCCTTCTTATTCCATTACTAATTGTAGCACTTGGAGCAGGAGGTTACTCCTTCCATATATACAGTAAAGCAAAATCCGTCTTAAGCAACGCCTATTCTGAACTCGGCCGAGGAGATAAATCCAGCAAACGTGAAAAAGCTGTTAAACCTATGACTGACAATATTTCTGTTCTTATCATGGGTGTTGATGAAAGTGATATTAGGGAAAAAGATTACGGAAAAGCAACCCGTACAGATGCTTTATTACTTGCAACAATTAATAAAAATGATAAATCCGTTAAACTTGTCAGCATTCCACGTGATTCACGCGTCTACATTAAATCACGTGATAAATACGATAAAATTACACATGCGCACGTATTCGGTGGTGTAGACAGCACGATTGATACAGTAGAGAACTTTTTAGACGTTCCAGTTGACTACTATGTAAAATTCAACTTTAAATCCTTTATCAAAATCGTTGATTCCCTTGGTGGTATTACTGTCGATGTTCCGGTTGAGTTTACAGAACAAAATAGTAAAGACGAAGCAAATGCAATTCATCTTAAAAAGGGACGTCAACATTTAAACGGAGAAGAGGCACTTGCACTAGCTAGAACTCGTCATATCGATAGCGATTATATGCGCGGTCAACGACAACAACTTGTTTTAGAAGCTATTGCCGAAAAAGCACTATCTCTCAATTCCATTAATAAAATCGGTGGTCTACTAGATGCTGTCGATAATGATTTAAAAACAAATTTAACTTTTGATGATATGATGACAATTGCAAAAAATTCAATGGATTCAAGTTTAAAAATGGACAAATTTCAAGTGAAAGGTACAGATAAATATATAGATGGTATTTATTATTACGTTCCAAACGAAAAAAGTGTTAATGATATATCGACAACACTTCAAGAACATCTCGGTGTTACGAATAAAAATGAGCATAAAAAATTATAATAAAAAGGCTGCTAGATTTT